>DATDPG010000076.1 GCA_035292885.1 Bdellovibrionota bacterium
CTTCGAGAAGAAGCACTTTCAGAGCAAATTGGTGATGCTCTTCGTGGGATAGCTCTCCCTACGGACGCGTACGAGAAAATGCTCTCTGAATGGGCCAAGGAACGGAACGAATCTCGCCACCAAAGGGCTGACCTAGAAAAGATGGCCGCCGACGAGCTTGCCAGCCTAAAAGGCAAGCTCGATCGGCTACTCGATGCTCACGTAAACGGCGTGGTCGACACCTCGGAGTACGTTGCGAAGAAAGAGTCACTGCTCAATCGAAAGGTGAGCATCGAGCAGCGTTTGAGCCAATTTGACGGGTCAGCCCTTTCGTCGCTCGAACTCGCAAAGGAATTTCTCGAATCGGCCCACCAGGCGGGTCCGGTCGCGAAAGACGAAAACCAAAAAGCCAAAAAGGAATTCTTCGAAAAAGTTGGGTCGAACCGGTTCCTCAAAAACCGAAAAATCAGTTTTTCCCACAACATGCCATGGGCCATCTTGACCCGAAACCGCGAATTGTCAGAGTGGTGCCCCGAGTAGGAATCGAACCTACATCTTAAGCTCCGGAGGCTTACATTCTATCCGTTGAACTATCGGGGCGTCGGTCGGACGTGAGTATCAAATTCCCTGTCGCACTCCAAGCCTAAAGGAAGAAACCCGATTTCAGGTACCTCTTTGCCGGGGGTTGAGCGGATTCTTCTTCGCAAACTCTTCAATCAGTTCTTTCGACCGGCGATCGAGATCTTTCGGAATCACGATTTGAATCCGGGCGTAGTGATCCCCCCGTCCGCCGTCGCGGCGATACACGCCTTTTCCTTTTAACCGAAGTTGCACGCCGCTCGAGGTACCCGGTGGAAGTTTAGCATGAGAAAGACCGTCGACGGTCGACACCTCGATTGTGGAACCCAACGCCGCTTCCGCCAATGTAACCGGCACGTCGGCGACGATATCGCTCCCTTTCCGCTCAAGCGTCGGATGAGGTTGAATCCGCAACGTGATGTAGAGATCTCCGCGCGAACTCCGCTTGCCTTGCGCGCCCCCCTTCCCTGCGAGCCGGATCTGTTGGCCGTTTTCCACGCCCGCCGGAATTTTCACGCTCAACCGCTCGCCGCCGACATTTACTTGGACGTCCCCTCCCTTTACGGCGGTCAAAAAATCGATCTCCAATTCGGACGTCGCGTCCGCGCCCCCTCCCGTCGATTCGAACGATTCGAACGGCACGTGGCCATGAGCGCCGGGCCCCGCCCCGCCACCGAACATCGAACCGAAGATGTCCTCCAGGCCGCCGAAATCAAAATTGAACCCGCCCTGCCCCGAGGAAAAATGATAGACCCGCTGGCCCGGTCGCGGCCGAAAACCTCCTCCGAAGAACTGGGAGAAATCAAAACCGGACTGAAAGCCGTCCGGCCCGATGGCGTCGTATTGGCGGCGCTTGTCCGCGTCGCTCAAAACCGCGTATGCCTCGGTGATTTCCTTGAACTTGTCCTCGGCCTGTTTGTTCCCGGGATTGAAGTCGGGGTGGTACTGTTTGGCGAGCTTCCGATATGCCTTCTTAATTTGGTCGTTCGTGGCGGAGCGTTCCACACCTAACAACTTGTAGTAATCTTTCCCTTTCATTTCGGATTAACCTCACAAAGCCTTTCGCATCGGATTCTTTTGATTCGCCGCGGCCGCTAGGCATTGCAAGATTTTTCGGGCCACATTCACTCCCGTAGCCGCCTCCACTCCTTCCAACCCCGGCGAGGAATTCACCTCGATCACCTTCGGCCCTTCGTGCGATTCCAAGAGATCGACGCCGGCGATTTGAAGACCGACGATCTTGGTCGCCTGTTTCGCCATTCGTTCATATTCTTTCGGCAGCTCCACCGGCGTTCCGATCCCTCCGCGGTGAATGTTCGAGCGAAATTCACCGAGACGCGCCTGCCTCCGCATCGCCGCCACCACTTGGCCGCCGACGACGATCACGCGAATATCCCGACCGACCGACTCTTTGACGCATTCTTGGATCAAAATATCCTGTCCCAGGCTCCAGAGCGTATCCAGCGTCGACTCGATCGTTTGCATCGTCTCCGCCAGCATGACGCCGACACCCTGCGTTCCGCTCAAGAGCTTTAGAATCACCGGAAAGCCGCCCACCATCTCCACGGCACTCGGGATGTCGATCGGCTTTCGAACGACAACGGTCCTCGGAATATCAATATCGTGCCGACTCATCAGTTGAATGCAGCGGAGCTTGTTGCGCGTGCGGATGATGGAGATCGAATTGTTGACGACGGGCACCCCCATCATCTCAAACTGCGAGACCACGGCGAGGGCGTAGTTGGTGATCGACGCTCCGATCCGGGTCGTGACGACATCGCACTGATCCGCCTTTCGGCCGTTGCGATAGAGCATCGGCGTGGCCCGGCCGAGCACGATATCGAAGTCGAGCGGATCGGAGACCGTGAGTTTGTACCGAAGGCGCTTCGCTTCTTCGCGAAACCGTCGATTGGAATAGTTCGCCCTGCTTCGGGCCAGGATCTTGATCCGCATCGGTCGGTTAATGTAGGCCCTTTCCAGTACCCGTCAATGACCGCTAGTCCCGGCTTGGCTCTCTAAGGCGTGCCAGTCAAAGGGACTCTCCTGAACGGTTCCGTCCCGCCCGATCTGAATTCGGTGCACGGAAAATGCGGCGTCGACGAAGCTCTTTCGAAACGACCGGACCGTTTGAATGGCGTCGCGCACGCGCTTGAATGCGTCCTCCAGCGCGAGATCCCCGCTTCGGATCTCCGCGTCGATTTCCTGCAAGCGTTCCTCTATGTTTCGGATGTCTTCAAGATCTGTGTGACCTGACACGCGAGACCTCCTTCGTACAGACGGACCGATACCTGTTCGCCGCGATGAACCTGACCGCTCCGCTTGACGATTTGGCCGCCCTCTCGGCTCACCACGCTGTACCCCCGAGCCAAAATGGACAACGGATTGAGCATACTTAGATTGCTGACACTCTTCTCAAAACGGAGTTTGCGCGGCACCATCAATTTCGCCAAGAAAATGCGGAGCCGATCATACGCACGCGACACTCGGTCGCCCTCCCGATCTTTCCGCTCGCGCAGGCGATCGACCATCCGCTCCACGGCGGTGTCCAGCCGTTGCATGCGGCTTTCAATCAACACGCGCGGATCGCGAAGCGGCGCCGCGCGATTGAGCTCTTTCAGCCGGGCCGCCGCCAGCTCCCATTGGCGGTGCAAATCGTGAACGATATTTCGGATTAAAGATTCGACCCGCTGGCGGAGAATGCCCAGATTCGGCACGACTAACTCCGCCGCTTGCGAGGGAGTGGCCGCCCGGACGTCGGCGACAAAATCCGAAATCGTGAAATCAGTTTGGTGCCCCACGGCGGAAATCAACGGTAGCCTTGAAGCGACGATGCTTCTCGCGACGATTTCCTCGTTGAACGCCCATAAATCCTCAATCGATCCGCCGCCGCGCCCGGCAATCAGAACTTCCAAACCGTGGTTAGGCCGATTGGCTTCCTCGATGGCCGCAGCGATCTCCTGTGCCGCTCCCTCCCCCTGTACTTTCACGGGAAACAGCAGGAGCTTGACGATCGGGCAGCGGGTCCGGATGACGTGAATCATGTCGCGAATGGCGGCGCCTGTGGGCGACGTGATCAATCCGATCCGTTTCGGAAAGGCGGGGAGTTTCCGCTTTCTTGCAGGATCGAATAGACCTTCCAGTTCCAACTTCTTCTTCAGCTGTTCAAAACGAAGATAGAGCTCTCCCGCGCCTCCCGGCCGGATGGCTTCAATGATGAGCTGGTATTTTCCGCCGGGCGCCCAGACATCCAGCCGGCCCAAAGCCAATACTTCAAGACCTTCCTGGAGTTCAAAATCGATCCGCTGATTGGCGTTCCGAAAGAAGACGCAGTTGAGGACGGCGTTCTCGTCTTTGAGGAAGAAATACATGTGCCCCGACTGGTTCCGACCCTTAAAATTCGAAATCTCCCCTTTGATCCAGATGCTCGACTTTCCGAAACGGGCGTGGATGAGCGATTTCACCTCCGACGTGATTTCGCTGACGGTGTAGATCGCCTCGTTGAATTGGCGTTCGCCTTCTTCAGGCTCCTCCTGCTGCTGCGAGGCGTATTCGAATAGGTCCATGCGGAGGCCGGAGCCTACACCAGCCGCCGCGGAACGAAAAGTCGCGTCGGAGTTGATTTCCTAGCTTCGAGCCTCGCTTTAACCCGCGCGCTGACGGGTTCGGCGCTCGGCCTGCGTCGCTTTGCGCACTTCCTCTTCGGCCACGGCGATGAGTTTCGCTTCGCTCAGACCCGATTCCATCTTCCCCAACCCCGCGTGATACGCGGTCGCCCGGTTTCGGCCGGCGCGTTTGGATTCGTAGAGAGCACGATCCGCCTTTTCGATTAAATCCTCCCGGCTTTCCGAATCATCGGGAAATTCCGCCAGGCCGACTGAAAGCGTCACCCGCAACGTGAGCCCCTGACGGACGAACCGCGTCTTTGCGACGGCCTCCACGATTCGCTCGGCCATCCGATAACCGCCGCTCCCGGGCGTGCCGACCAAAATCACGGCGAATTCTTCCCCTCCGTATCGGGCCACGAGGTCGATTTTGCGGACCATTTTTCGCAGCACGCCCCCGATCTCACGCAAGACGAAGTCGCCGACCGGATGCCCGTACTCGTCATTGAACTTCTTGAAGTGATCGATGTCGGCCAGAAGAAGAGTCGTGGAGGACGGATGCCGGCCGGAGCGCTCAAGCTCCGTGGAGAGAAATTCCTGAAACGTCCGGTGATTCGCGAGGCCGGTCAAACCGTCGGTCGTGGCGCGCCGCTCCAGCTCCTGCACCATGCGTGCGTTCTTCAGCGATGAAGCCGCCTGCAGCGCCACCACCTCCAGCATCTTGCGCACGCTCTTGGAGAAAGCGTTGTTCTTGCGGCTGGCAAAAAGAATCGCCCCCAGCGGTTCTCCTTTCATTTGAAGCGGCAGCAATAGAACGGAGTCGAAAATCGGTGGAACACGAATCGACTTGGGAAAAAGCGTCGTCTTGCCCTGCCGAAGACGAAAATGGGTGTATGAAAGCGGGGTCTGATTTTTCACGACCCAAGAGACCAACCCGCGCTCGGGCGCGCAGACAAACGTCGCTCCGGTGCATCCCGCCGGAGTCTCCCCGCCTTCCGCAGTGATCCGATTTTCATCCGATTCGGCATCGTAGAGCACGACCGCGCTCCAGTCATAGTGAACGATCTCATGTGTCGACTGAACCAGCGTCTGAACGACATCTTCGACGCGAAGACTCCGGTTAAGCGCCGTGCTCGCGGAGTAAAAATTCGACAATTCCTCTTTGAGATGGAAATACGCGTGCAACGCTTCGGCGTTTTCAATCGCGCGGTTCAGTTGCCGCCCGATTTGGATCACCGTTTCGCACTCGTCATCGGCGAAGGGCGTGGGCTCTAATCGATCCAGAACCAAGGCCCCTTTCAGTTGCCCCGAATCCTCCGTCCGGAGCGGAGCCACCAGGACCGACTGAACCGGCGCCGGACCCTCGTAATACGTGAGCCCGCGCAACGGCTTCGACGAAGAAAAAAGGCGAATCGGAGCGTTTTCGTTCCGCAGAGCCTGAAAAATCCCCTCCGAGGCACGAACCGGCTCTTTGGAAAATCGATCCGACCGCGTGAAATGATCCTTTAAAACAAAAACCTCATCCATTTCATCGAAAAGATAGAGGGCGCACGTGTGCGGCTCGTACGTCCGCTGGACGATTTCGAGAAGGTTTCGAAAGCTTTTCTCCCTCCCACGGATCATCTCGGCCAGATGCGCTTTTTTCCGGTCCGCCGCGCGCAGGACCGACTCCATTTCGGCCGACCTCCCTTCCAAGAGGCTCGCCTCCCGCTCATACAATTGAAGGCGGTCGAGAACTCCCTTCCGTTTTTTCCGTTCCTGAAGGCGAAAAACGGACGCCAGCGCCGTCCAGATGACGAGAAAAAGATACGTCGAAACGACGAGCGTCAGTCCGTCTTTTCCGCCGGGAGCATGAAAGAGCGAGAGCGCCCCTTGAAGAACCAGCAACGCCGCGATTTCACGCCAACGATAGCCGGCGTAAACCAACACCAGAAAGAACGGAAACGTCAGATACGGAAGCCATTCCTGCGGCCAAGTTCGCGCAGCCAAGTCAATGGCGAGGAGCGCCGCAGCGGCACCTTCCATCAAGCGCCGGCGCGCGAGCTTCCCTTCCGGCGTTCCCGCCGTCTTGGGCAGAAAGAGGTAGGAAAAGAGAGAGATCGCCGCCAATAACGGGACGCACGCGAGCGGCCACCAGGAATCCCCGAGGCGCGGATGCAGGCTGCTCAAAAAAAGAAACGAGGCGACAACGGCGAATCGAAAACGATAGAGCGGGCGAGTTACGACGTTAGCCCAAAGTACCGCCCGCATCATCGGAAGATATATTGAATTTCATTCTCCCCAGCAAGCTGCAGTTCTTGCCGGGCCTCGCGTTCAATCGTTCGCAAATCATTCCGATAGAGTTCAATCTTTTTGGCGAGCCGGCCGATGTCCCGGTTGAATTGACCGATCTCTCGGTCAATCTGCTTTCCTCGGGTCCAAAGCTGATAGCTGGTCCAGAGTCCCCGATCTCCGACGATCGAAAAGAAAATGAGCGCGGAAATATAGGCCAGAAACGTCGTCCAAAGTAACGACCTGCGGCGGGAAAAACGAATCTCAAGTTTCCGAAGGAGGATCCGGCTCCATTTCCCCGCCATGTTCGCCATGAAACGATCCTAGCGGAGCACGCGAAGTTTGAAAAGCCGCACCCTCCGCGTATGATCTCGATATCTTTCGGGTTTCCTCGCGATGCCACCCAAACGAAAAGTTCGAACCGCACTCGTTTTGTCCGGCGGCGGAACCCGGGGCGCCTATGAAGTCGGCGTAGTCCACTATCTAAGAACAAAGCTCCCCTCACGGCTCGCGGAAGGGTTGCAATTCGACATTCATTGCGGCTCGAGCGTCGGCGCCATTAACGCCGCTTTTATGGCTTCCATGGCCCACGACCCGGTCGCGCAGGGACAAACCCTGCTGAATCTCTGGAGCGACCTTCGCACAGAAAATATTTACCGCCGTGGACCGTTGACCTTGGGAAAATTACTGTTGCGAACTCTGGTGGGAGTCGTATCCCACGTGGCGGGTCTTAAGGGTCTGGCTCGTCCGGACGATCGGTCGCTGCATTTCCGGGGCTTTTTCGACACGGCTCCCTTTTTTCAGTTTCTGCGCGAACATTGTCACTGGGCCAATATCAGCAAGAATATCGATCACGGCGTGATCGAGGCTCTCGCTATTTCCGCCACCAATATGCTCACCGGCCAGTTGGAGATCTTCATCCACAAACGGCTGGAACTGGGTCACAGCGAACGGCTGAATTGCCACATCGGACGGATCAGCCCCCGGCATGTCATGGCCTCCGCTGCCTTGCCCCTTATCTTCCCGCCCGTCCCAATCCACGGCGTTTATTACAACGACGGGGCGATGCGCCTGAACACCCCCCTCGCACCCGCAGTTTCGCTGGGCGCAGCGAGAATCCTGATCATCGGAACCCGATATCATCCCACCGTCGAGGATCTCGACACGCAGATTCGAATGACGGTCTCGCGCCAGCCCACTCTGGGCGATGTCCTGGGAAAGCTTTTTCACGCGATTCTTGTGGATCGTCTCGATTCCGACCAGGAACAGGTGGACCGCATTAATCGAATTCTCACGGCCTGTGCCACGCACCTCGATCCGGACGCGTATCACGCGATTTGCACCCAGGCCGGCGTTCAACGGATCGAAACGCTTTCGATCGAACCCACGGCGAACATCGCCAACCTCGTCGATGAAACCGCCCGCGGTTCGCTTCAAAACCTTCGAACCATGGGAATTTTGGAGCGGTTCGTTCTGCGAGTCCTGGAAACCGATCCGGGCCAGGGGAGCGACTTCCTCAGTTACTTTCTTTTTGAACCGAGTTACCTGAAAAAGCTCATTGATCTCGGCTACGAAGACGCGAGACGTCACCACGACGCCCTGGCCGCGTTCGCGGAACGAGCCATTGAACATAAGCCGGTTGAATAACACATGCATTCGAATTCCGCCGAAACAGCTTGAAACCAATACCCCCGTGGCGTCCTGGTATTCAGATCCTGATTTTTGGGCGTTCACCCGGCCGTTCATGTTCGATGCGGACCGGTGGAAGGCCGCACCTATGGAGATCATCGATCTGATCCGATTGACGCGTGTTCAATCCGGCGCCCGTGTGCTGGATCTCTGTTGCGGCCCGGGAAGGCATGCAATACCCCTCGCTCAACACGGTTTCACCGTCACGGGAGTCGATCTGAGTGCGGAACTTCTCAAACAGGCCGAACAAAAAGCTAAGACAGAAGGGGCAAAAATTGAATGGATTGAAAAGGACATGCGGGAATTTGTTCGTCCGGAGGCCTTCGATCTCGCGTTGAGTCTGTTCACCTCTTTCGGTTATTTCGAAGAGTCGGCTGACGATGTAAAGACGTTGAAGAACGTTTGCCGTTCCCTAAAAACGGGCGGAATGTTCGTGATTGATCTCATGGGAAAAGAGGTCTTAGCCCGCATCTTTGAAGCACGTCGTTGGCGAGAAAGCCAAGGCGCGATCTTCTTGGAAGAAGCGAAAATTTCCGACGACTGGGGAAAAGTGGATGTCCTTGCCGTCGTGATTGAAAAAGAGCGGCGCCACGAAACGCCGATGTCCATCCGTCTCTATTCAGGACAGGAACTCCGGGCGCTCCTGACGGAATGTGGATTCAAACAGATCGTCCTTTTCGGGGATTTCCAGGGAAATCCTTATGACCATCGGGCCCGACGTCTGGTGGCTTTGGCTCGAAAGTAATCTCCAAGCCTAAGATAGAAGTTCCTTAAGGTTTCTGAACTGATCCAATGACGTTGGGTTTGCGAGGGCGTCCCGATTTTTGATCTCCTCACCTTTGATCGTTTTGAGAACCGCCATCTCGACCTTTTTCCCGCTGATCGTGTACGGAATTTCCCGTATGGAAAGAATCTTCGCCGGAACATGCCTCGGCGTCGTCTCTTCGCGGATCCTTGTCTTGATTTTCTTTTGGAGTTGCTCCGTAAGCTTCGCACCGCGTTTTAGCACGATAAAAAGCACGATTCTTTCGTCCCCTTCCCACGGCTGACCGATCACGAGGCTGTCGGAGATTTCGGGCATCGTTTCGACCTGTCGGTAGATTTCGGCCGTTCCGATTCGCACACCCGACGGATTGAGCGTCGCATCGGAGCGCCCGTAGATCACCGCCCCTCCCCTCTCGTTGAAAAGAATGTAATCTCCGTGCCTCCAAATTCCGGGATATTCGCTGAAATAGGCCTTCCGATATTTCTCGCCGCCGGGATCGTTCCAGAAATAGATCGGCATGGAGGGCGCCGGCTTCCGACAAACCAGTTCCCCCTGCCGGCCGATCAGCTCTTTGCCGTCATCGGAGTAAGCCGCGACATCCATTCCAAGCCCTTTGCATTGAATCTCGCCTCGATAGACAGGGAGGATCGGATTTCCCAGGACGAAGCAGGAGACGATGTCGGTCCCGCCCGAGATCGACGAGAGCAGGACGTCTGGCTTCACATGTTCGTACACCCAATCGAAATCCTCGGGAAGAAGAGGAGAACCGGTCGACGTAATCGTTTTCAGACGACTCAGATCGAACTTATCCTTGGGTGAAAGGTTCGCGTTGCGACAGGCACCCAGGAATTTTGCGCTCGTTCCGAAGATCGTCAGCCTTTCATTGGCGGCCAATTCCCAGAGTCGATTCAGTGAAGGATACGACGGCGATCCGTCATACAAAACCAGCTTGCATCCCGTCAGCAAACCGGAAATCTGCCAATTCCACATCATCCAGCCGCACGTCGTGAAATATGTGAACGTATCGTCCGGCCCGACGTTTGTATGGAGCATCAATTCCTTGCCGTGCTGAAGGAGCGTCCCTCCCGCTCCGTGAACAATACACTTCGGAACACCCGTGGTTCCCGAAGAGTAGAGAATGTAGACCGGGTGATCGAACGGAAGCGCCCGAAATTCGAGGCCCATTGGGGCCTCGAATTTCGCGGCATCGTTCCATGAAACCGCTCCTGGAATCTCGACCACGGACTCTGGGTTCATCTGCGGAATGAGAACCACCGTTTGAATCGAAGGAACCCGTTTCTGGACTTCGCGAATCCGGTCGAGAATTGAAAATGGCTTTCCATTGTATTGGTAGCCGTCCACGGCGATCAAGATCTTCGGTTCGATCTGGCCGAACCGGTCGAAAATCCCCTGCACGCCGAAATCGGGTGAACAGGAGGACCAGATCGCTCCGATACTCGTCGCTGCGAGCATTCCAATGACCGGTTCCGGAGAATGCGACGTAATCGCGGCGACCCGGTCTCCGGATACGATACCTTCGGACTTCAGAAACGCAGCGACGGACGCTACTTGTCGGTAAAGCTCGCCGTACGTGATTTCCCGTCGCGCGCCAGCTTCGTTGATCGCTGTGATCGCGATTTTCTCGGAGTTCCCGCCTTCGGAACACCGCAACAGGTTCTCGGCGAAATTGAGCCGCGCCCCTTCGAACCAACGGGCTCCCGGCATTTTGGAGCCGGCTAGAACTTTCTTGTAAGGCGTGTGAGATACGACATCCGTGAATTTCCAGATCGATTCCCAAAATGGGCCGATTTGATCCACCGACCATCTATGGAGCGAAAGATAATCTTGGAAAGAAGGATACCCGTTTTTGGGAAGCCAATGGATGTAACGAGCCATTTGGCTTTTCTGCAGGTCATCAGCCCTTGGCTTCCGAAGAATCATGGTTTCGGTACCTTAGAGGGCCTAATACCCTAGAATTGATCCCTATGAAAATCGCAATTATTACAATTGTGTTTTGTTTGACCGCTTGCCAACAGGTTTCGCAGGATGACTCTAAGGAGGCAGCGCAATCTTCTCCCCCGACGGAGTCCCTGGCCCCAACAGGAAAAGGGCCTCCGCCCGCCTGGAATGCTTCAAGTGCCCTTCAACGATTTGGAAAACATATGGAGAATATGTCTCCCGAGGATTATGTCGACAATGGTGCGAGACATGGCGGAAAACTCACTATTTCAGATTGGCTCACCCGAAGCACGTGTTGCATTGATCGATTTCGAAAAAAAGAGACGGAACAAATAGCAAAAGCAGAGGGGATTACGCTTCCACAAATCTTTCGAGTGCCAGCCGGATAAACTTTTGATAGTCGAGCCCGGCGGCATGGGCTCTTTTCTTGAGAGCATGAAGCAGCCGTTCACTGAGACGAATCGTGATCGTTTTATTCTTCGCCTCAAGTTCGAAACGCACAGCCTTCCACTTTCCCGTCTTAAGCAGATCGGACATGTCCCGATCCAAAGGATCTTCGTTCCTATTTCGTTTTTTGGAGATTCTCATAAGCTCTTGCCTCTCTTTTGTGTGCGTATCGCGCAGAAATGACTCGAATCAAGGATTCTTTCCCTTTCGTTCTGAACGTGAAAGCCACAAACATATATCGACCGTTTCCCGCTCGTCCCACAGCCACATACCGATGTTCCCTCTCGGAATGCTCAGAATCTTCCGCAACCAGCACTTCCCGCGCAAAGAATTCCTCAATCTCGCCAATTGCAAGCCCGTGCTTCCCGGCCTTTCGGTGTTTCCCGAATCCCAGTCGAAGCCGTGGAATTTCACTTTTTGAGCCTAACACGAGGTAGTGCATTATGTAAATACAAATGATTTACAATAGACTTACAATTGCTTAGGAATTCAAACAAACCGAGACACGAAACTACCGCGAATGCCGGCTAGACCAGAAGCGCGTACGCCACAAGGTGGTGTAGCCAAGCTTCAAAGGCGTATCAGATTCAATTAACGGTTAGTAGGGCTCTTTGTCGCAATGCCGACGTTTTGGAGGCCTTGTTGCCGGACCAGGTCGATCACGGTAACCACGGAACCGTGTTTCGACTCGCGGTCCGCTCGAATCACGACCGGGATCGTGGCTCGCTTCTCGGCCGGAATGGTCTCGAGGTTGGCTTTAAGCTCTTCCATCGTCACGATTTTACGATCGACTGAAATTTCCCCGGCCGAACCGACATTGATCCAAACGAGCTTGCGCTCTCCGGCCTGACCCGCGGCCGACGCTTCGGGAAGATCGACGAAAAAGAACGATTCGGTCGACGCGAACGTCGTCGTCACGATGAAAAACACCAGAATATTCAGAAAGAGATCGATCAGAGGAATCAGATTGATTTCGGCGGAACGGTGACGAAGGCGGCGGGAGGTGGCGAACCTCATCCCCTTCTCCGCACCATCTTCACAATCCGGCTGGCATATTCTTCCATCTCCAGGACGAATCGATCCACGCGATGGAGAAAATATTGCTGGGCGATGAGCGCCGGAATTCCGACAACGAGCCCGCCGGCCGTATTGAGAAGCGCTTCGGCGATCCCTCCCGACAATTTCAACGGATCTCCCACGCCGGTCACGGCGACGACGCCGAACGTCCGAATCATGCCGGTGACCGTCCCCAAGAGACCGATCAGCGGACCGGCGGCCGCCAGTGTGCCGAGAAAGTCGAGGTTCCGTTCGAGCACGCTGGTCTCGCGCCTGCCGGCGCTTTCCATCTCCTCTTCCATCTCCTTGGGATCCGTTCCGTCAAACGATAGCCCGGTCGTAAGGATTCTCCCCACGGGAACGTCGCTGGCCCGGCAGAGAGCGAGGGCTTCGGATACTTTTTTCTCGCGCACGAGCGATTCGACGTCGGTCAGAAATCGAACCGGCAATATTTTGTTTTTTCGAAGCGCCCGAAATCGCTCGAAAATCAGGGCGACGCAGGCGACGGAGCAGAGGAAAAGGACCGCCATGACGGGGCCGCCTTTGGAGAGATAGGCGTAAACGTAATGAAACGTTTCCATGAGAACTAAACGGAAGCCTGATCGATCACTTGGTTCGCGATGACGTCCCGCTGAATTTCGCTGGTTCCTTCCCCGATTTCACAGAGTTTCACGTCGCGAAAATAGCGTTCCACCGGATATTCTTTGACGTACCCATATCCGCCGAAGACCTGAATTCCGCGATGGCAAGCCCGCATCGCGGCTTCCGAAGCGTAAAGCTTGGCCATCGACGATTCTTTCTTCGAGAACTTTCCGTTCCCCTGCAACCACGCCGCCCTGTAAACAAGCACCCGTGCGGCTTCGAGTTCCATGGCGGAATCGGCCAACAGCCATTGAATCCCCTGGAATTCTGAAATCGGGTGTCCGAAGGCTTGCCGCTCTTTCGAATATTTTGCGGCCTCTTCCAGAGCGCCGCGACCCAGCCCCAAAGCCATGGCGCCGATGACGACCCGGCCGCGATCCAATACTTTAAGCGCGTTGATAAATCCCTCGCCGACATTTCCCAAAACATTTTCTTCCGGGATCTCGAGGTTCTCGAACGTCAAGGCCGCCGTGTCGCTCGAACGAACGCCCAATTTCTCCTCTTTTTTCCCGGGAGTCAGCCCTTTCCATCCTTTTTCCGCGATAAACGCCGTTACGCCGCGGGTGCCCTTGGATCGATCGGTGTGCGCGAGGATCACGTAGACATCTCCCACCGAGCCCTGTGTGATGAAGTTTTTTGACCCGTTGATGACCCAGCGGTCCCCTTTCTTCACGGCCGTCGTCTTCATCGCCAGCGCGTCCGACCCGGATCCCGGTTCGGTCAAGCACCAAGCGCCCAGCTTTTTCCCGCTCGCCAAGGAAGGGAGATACTTTTTCTTCAGTGTGTCGTTCGCTCCCACCAACATGTGACCGATACAGAGTCCGTTGTGCGATGCGGCCGTGAGAGCGAGCGAACCGTCGTGGCGAGCGATCTCTTCCACGGCAATCACAAAACTCGTGACGTCGAGCCCGGCTCCGCCCAAAGCCTCGGGGACCATAATGCCCATGAGGCCGAGCTCTCCCAGTTTCTGGCAGAGATCGAACGGGAACTCGCAGGTTTCATCGCGCTTCATCGCGCCGGGAGCCACCTCGCGGGCTGCGAAGTCCCGTACGAGGTCCCGGATCATTCGGTGGTTTTCTTCGAGATCGAAATTCATTGCGGCTTCGCCGGCGTGTAGGGGGCCGCTTTGACGAAGAGAGCCCGATCTCGCTTGTATTTCGAAAGGATCCCGGTCACCGTAACTTCCTGGCCCATTAAATCGGCGAATTTCTCCTTCAGGCTGACTTGGCCGTCCCGCCTCGGATGATGCTCCTCGGGGATAATGAGCGTGAGTTCTCCCTTTTTGTCGACCACGCCAAAGGGTTGACCATTCAGCACACATTTCTTTCCACAATCGATATGTTTTTCTCCCCGTTTTCCGAGTTGCATATAACAAGAGACGTCCACGACTTCGCCGGTAATGGAGACCACTTTCCCTTTCTCGAGCACTTTTTTCTGTTCCGGCGTAGCCGCCGCTTCGGTCGACGTCGGTCCCCAGCCGGCCGTAACCTCATCGCCGATTTTGACCGGCTCTCTCTTCATTGGCTCCTTCTCTTGCGCCTGTACTGCAAATCCGAAACCTAGAATCACAAGAAAAAGAGTCAGGATCGTTCGGTTCATGGATTGCTCCTTTATTTGGTTGGTTTCACTGAAGTTCGAACCCAATCGGTAATTTCCTGAAGGGAGGCCCCCGGCGTAAAAAGTTTCGCCACACCGGCGGCTTCCAGCTTAGGAATGTCATCGTCGGGAATAATCCCGCCGCCGAAAACGGTGATATCCCCCGCGCCTTTTTCCTTGAGCAGGCGGATGACTTCGGAAAACAAAAACATGTGCGCACCCGAGAGAACCGACAGGCTGACGGCGTCGACATCTTCGTCCACCGCCGCGCCGACGATCATTTCCGGTGTTTGATGCAGGCCGGTGTAAATGACTTCGAACCCGGCGTCTCGTAGAGCGCGGGCCACCACCTTGGCCCCTCGGTCGTGGCCGTCCAGACCTGGTTTGGCCACCAAGATGCGGAGTTTTCGTTCCATCGAGCGGTCTTTATAGCCGCATGCCGGGGAATTTCAACTACTTAGCCTGCTTATGCCACTTTTTTAACGCGCTCGGCTAACCAGATCTTGATCAATGATTGGTACGGCACATCGTGAGCATCGGCAATGATACGAATCTTGTCGAGTACTTCTCACGGAAGCCGAATACTTATAGATTGTGTGGGCGCGGGAAACTCGAGATCCAGCTTGAGCGGTTTCATCTCCGCCAGGACATTTCCAAAATCGGTATGTATGTAAAATTCACGTTCTCTCTTTTCATTTTTTGCTTTTCTCTTCATAGATTGCTCGCCGGCGTTAGAGCCACTTCGGATCGTGGTATTCGCCGAAGACCGACCGAAAGACATCACACAACTCGCCGAGCGAAGCATAAGAACGAACGGCGTCGATGATATGCGGCATGACGTTTTCTTTGCCCTTCGCGGCTTGGCGCAGCCGTTCCAGTCGCTGCTTCACCAGTGTGCTGTCCCGTTTTTCTTTGATCCGCTTGACGTTGGCGATCTGTTCTTTCTCGACCTTTTCGTCGATAAAAAGCGTTGGAATCGGTCTTTCATCCTCCGCGATGTACTTGTTGATTCCGACGATGATCTTTTCCTTCTTTTCCACCTGTTGCTGGTATCGGTACGCTGAATTTCCGATTTCCCGCTGCGGGAAACCTTTTTCAACGGCCGCGACTATTCCGCCCATTTGATCGATCTTTTCAATGTATTCCCATGCCGCCTTTTCCATTTCATTCGTCAGCGATTCGATGAAGTAGCTGCCGCCCAGCGGATCGATCGTGGCGGCGACGCCCGACTCCTCCGCGATGATCTGTTGCGTCCGGAGCGCGATCGTCACCGACTCTTCGGTCGGAAGGGAAAGCGTTTCATCCAGGGAGTTCGTATGGAGCGATTGCGTCCCACCCATCACGGCGGCCAGGGCCTGGAGCGTCGTTCGAACGACGTTGTTGTAAGGCTGTTGAGCCGTGAGCGAAACGCCCGCCGTCTGTGTGTGAAACCGAAGCATCCAGCTCCTCGGATTCTTGGCCTTGAATCTTTCTTTCATCACCCTCGACCAGATCCTCCGGGCGGCCCGGTATTTGGCGATCTCCTCGAAAAAATCGTTGTGGGCGTTGAAAAAGAACGCCAGCCGAGGGGCGAAGGCATCGGCATCCATTCCGGCCTCGACGCCGGCCTGGACGTACCCGATACCGTCGGCCAGCGTGAACGCGAGTTCCTGAACTGCCGTGGAACCGGCTTCTCGGATGTGGTAGCCCGAAATCGAAATTGTGTTCCATCGCGGAACTTTTTCGGTGCAAAACGCGATCATGTCGGTGATCAGACGAATCGACGGCTTGGGTGGATAAATCCACGATTTCTGGGCGATGTATTCTTTCAGAATATCGTTCTGCGTCGTGCCGCCGACTTTGTCCCACGAGACGTTTTGTTTTTCGGCGACGGCTAAATACATCGAAAGAAGAATCGACGCCGGAGCGTTGATCGTCATCGACGTCGTTACGCGATCGAGCGGTATTCCGTGGAACAGCGTCTCCATATCCTCCATTGTGTCGATCGAGACGCCGACCTTTCCGACTTCGCCGCGCGAACGCGGGTGGTCCGAGTCGTACCCCATGATCGTCGGCATGTGAAACGCCACCGAGAGGCCGGTCTGGCCCTGCTCCAGCAGGTAATGAAACCGTTTGTTCGAATCCTTGGCCGTACCGAACCCGGCGAACTGGCGCATCGTCCAAACCCGGCCGCGGTACATCGTCTCGTGAATTCCGCGGGTGAACGGATATTGGCCCGGGATTCCCAGGTCGCGTTCGTATTCGACCGTTTCCGTGTCTGCCGGCGTATAGAGCCGGCGGATTTCGTGATCGGAGATCGTCGTGAATCGCTGTTTGCGTTCGGGAGACTTTTCCAGCGCTTTTTTGAGGACACTCTCTTCCCACGCCTTGAGCGATTTTTTGAGGTCGTCCGCCATCGGGGATTTCAGCTACGCCCCCACATCCTTGAGCAGTTGGTTCGCAATGACGATTCTTTGAATCTCACTGGTGCCTTCGTAAATCTCGGTGATCCGGGCATCGCGCATGAAACGCTCGACCGGATAATCGCTAATATAGCCGTAGCCCCCGTGGATTTGAACCGCCTTATTCGTCACAAACGCCGCGGTTTCCGAGGCAAAGAGCTTCGCAATCGCCGCGTCCTTGGAGTAGCGGCCCCCCTGTGACTTCTTATACGCCGCTTGATACGTCAAGAGCCGCGCGGCTTCCACGCGCGTCGCCATATCGGCGATCATCCAGCGCAACCCCTGGAACTGGCCGATCGGTTTTCCGAATTGCCGGCGCTCTTTCGAGTACTTTATGGATTCCTCCAAAGCGGCCTGCGCGATGCCGACCGCCTGTGCGGCGATCCCGATGCGGCCTCCGTCCAACGTCATCATCGCCACTTTGAACCCGAAGCCCTCCTCACCGATTCTGCACGACACGGGCACTTTCACGTTCGTAAAACTGATTGTGCAGGTGCCCGAAGCGCGGATGCCGAGCTTGTTCTCGTCCTTTCCGACTTCGACGCCCGGGAGTTTCGATTCGAACACAAATGCCGAAACGCCCTTGGATCCTTTGGCCGGGTTGAACATCGCGAAAAGAATGAGCGTGTCGGCCTGTGGGCCATTCGTGATCCAGTTCTTCGCTCCATTGACGACGTAGAAACCGCTTTCCCGCGTCGCCGTCGTTTTCTGCGTCGCCGCGTCGGAACCCGACATCGGCTCGGTCAAACAATACGCACCCAGATGTTCGCCCTTGGCCAGCGGAATCAAATATTTCTTCTTCTGTTCGTCGGAACCCCAAGTCTTGATGACATCGCACACCAACGAGTTGTTAACCGAAGCGATGACCGCAGTCGAAGCGCAGACGCGGGCCAGCTCTTCGATGGCGATGGCGTACGAAACCGTGTCGAGTCCCGATCCTCCGTATTCGGCCGGAACCACCATTCCCATAAGGCCCAACTCGGCAAGTTTCTTCACTTGTTCTTTCGGAAATCTTGAATCTCGGTCGTTCTTCGCGGCAACGGGACGGAGCTCGTTCTCTGCAAACTCCCGCACCATCTTTCGAATTTCTTCCTGTTCTTGTGATAACGCAAAGTCCATCAGTCTCTCCAATTCGGTTTTCGCTTTTCGAGAAAGGCGGACATCCCCTCTTTTTGATCCGGGTGAGCAAAGCAGAGGGCAAAATGGTCCCGTTCGATCGCGCAGCCCCGAACCAAGTCGGTTCCCAGGCCGTCGCGCATCATCACTTTGCTCCGGCGGATCGCCTCAGGGCCTTTGGACGCAATGGTCTTTGCCACCTCCATCACTTTGCCCAAGAATTCCGCGGCCGGAAAGACGCGAGCCACCAGACCGATTCTCAATGCCTCCTGAGCGTCGATCATCTCACCGGTGTAGATCATCTCCCGCGCTTTCATGGGGCCCACCAACCTCGGCAGACGCTGACTACCGCCGAACCCCGGCGTGATCCCGAGATTTACCTCCGGTTGACCGAACTTCGCCTTCTCCGACGCGTAAATCAGATCGCACCCCATGGCGAACTCGCATCCGCCGCCCAACGCAAAGCCGTTTACGGCGGCAATTGTAATCTGCGGCGCATTCTCCAACGCAAAGAGACAGTCCTGGCCAAGCTTGCCGAACCTGGACGCCTGCAACGGCGAGAGCGATTGCATGTGTTTGATGTCGGCGCCGGCGATAAATGCTTTTTCCCCGGCACCTGTCACCACGATCACGGAAACGTCTTTTCTTTCGGCCAGCTCTTTGGCCGTTGTGTGAAAAAACTCCAGCGTCTCCAAGTTCAAGGCGTTGAGAGAATCCGGCCGGTTAAAGATTATTGTCGCGATTCGTTCCGAAATCTTTGTTTCAAGTACCGCCATGGCGCCTCACTTGTTGTACGTAAAAAATCCTCGCCCGGTTTTCCGCCCCAAAAGCCCCGCCGCAACGTACTTCCGTAACAGCGGCGCCGGTCGGAACTTGTCCTCCCCCAGCCCTTGATGGAGCACTTCCATAATCGCCAGGAGAGTATCGAGACCGATGTAATCGGCCAGCTCCAACGGCCCCATCGGGACGTTCGTGCCGAGCTTCATCGCCTTGTCGATGTCCTCCGGTGAAGCGATCCCTTCTTCCAATGCGAAAATCGCCTCGTTGATCATCGGGCAGAGAATTCGGTTCACCAGAAATCCGGGGAAATCCGCGGCCGTGACCGTCTCTTTTCCCATTTTCTGAACGAATTCCACGGAGGTTTTGTACGTTTCGTCCGACGTCAAGAGGCCTCGGATAATTTCCACGAGTTTCATGATCGGAACCGGATTCATGAAATGAATTCCGATCACTTTGTCGGAGCGCTTGGTTGCGCCCGCAATTTTCGTGATCGAAATCGAAGAGGTATTCGACCCGAGAATCACGTCCGGCCGCGTGACTTCATCGAGCGTTTGAAAAATTTGGAGTTTGATGTCGATGTTTTCCGTGGCCGCTTCGACGACCAGATCGGCGTCCTTCATTGCCTTGAGGTCCGTCGTCGTTCGGATCCGGCCCAGCGCTTCTTGCTTCTGGGCGGCCGTGAGCTTTTCCTTCTGAACCAGGCGATCGAGGTTTTTTTGGATCGCCGACATTCCTTTTTCCACAAACTCCGTCTCGATGTCGTGCAGGATCACGGAAAATCCGCTTTGGGCGGCGACCTGAGCGATCCCACCGCCCATCTGCCCCGCGCCGATCACTCCGATCGTCTTGATCATGACTTTACCTCCCTCTCGACACCGAGAGCGACGGCCTCACCTCCACCGATGCAGAGGCTCGCCACACCCCTTTTTTTCTCGTATCTCATCATGGCGTAGATCAGCGTTGCCAGAACTCGCGCGCCGCTCGCGCCGATCGGATGCCCGAGTGCGACGGCGCCTCCATGCACGTTCACTTTTTTCGGATCCAGCTTGAGCCGATCGTTGACGGCCAGCGACACAACGGCGAACGCCTCGTTGATCTCGTACAGATCGACCGAATCGCCCGTCCAGTTCAGTTCCTTAAAGAGGTTCGAGATGGCATCCGCCGGCGCCACGGTGAACCATTCCGGTTCGCGTGCGGCCTGCGCCTGGCCGACAATCCGGGCCAACGGTTTGAGCTTTCGAGCTTTCGCCAATTCGCCGGCCATCAAAATAACCGCCGCCGCTCCGTCATTCAGGCTCGATGAATTGGCGACTGTCACAGTTCCATTCTTGTCGAATGCCGGCTTAAGCTCGGGAATTTTCTCGAACTTCACGCGGCCCGGTTCTTCGTCTTCCGAAACCAATGTCGTTTCGCCCTTTTTGCCCTGGATCTCCACCGGAACGATTTCACCCCGAAAAAGGCCCTCCTTTTGAGCTCGAAGAGCCCGTTCATAACTTTCGCGGGCGAACGCATCCTGATCCTTGCGGGAGATGTTGCATTCCCGGGCGCAAAGCTCCGCGGCGTTCCCCATATGATAATTGTTGTATACGTCCCAAAGGCCGTCCCGGATCATCGTGTCGATCAGTTCTCCATGCCCGAGCCGGTACCCTTGGCGGGCCTTATCGAGAGCGAACGGCGCGTTCGACATGCTTTCCATCCCGCCCGCGACCACAATATCCGCGTCCCCGCACGCAATGGCTTGAGTACCGAGCATGACCGCCTTGAGGCCCGATCCGCAGACTTTCCCCACCGTCGTACAAGGGACCTTATTGGGAAGCCCCGCTCCAAGCGCAGCCTGCCGAGCCGGCGCCTGACCGACCGCCGCCGTCAAAACACAGCCCATATAGACTTCGGAAACTTCCTCCGATTTCACGGTCGAACGGCGAACGGCTTCGCGGATGGCAATCGATCCGAGTTTCGGCGCCGTCAGCGTCGAAAGACCGCCCAAAAATCCGCCGATCGGCGTACGCGCCGCACCGATTATCCAGACCTCTCGCACGGCGCGGACATTACCAGAATGCGTTACCTGAGCAACCGCCGAGCGAGTTCAGAAACGCGGCTGAGCGGGTAGTGCCCAACACCGTCGGGCAAGCGATCTATTGGATATAGTCATACCGCCGCAGGTCCGTCGACCGGAATAACGGCTCAAAGTCACGATCCAGTGTCCAAAGAAGGAGCGACCCCCGTGCGTGTTCAGCGCACGTTCCCGCAATGAGGAGATCCACGGGTGAGAATGTGATTCCCCTTTCCCTTGTTCTTCGCGCGACACGCCGGCACCACGTCCAACTATCGGCCACCGGTTCGCGGTACTCCATCACCGAAAATAGTTCGGACAAAATAGAGCGTTCTTGCCTTCGACTTCCCAACCATAGCTCGACTTCCACTGGCGCCAACAGAACCAGCGCGTCGGCTTCCAACAACTCCTGAACGTGCTCCACGAGGGGATCTCTTTGGGATCGAAGAAACTCAATCCAAACCGAGGAATCAACGGCGATTTTCACTTCCGGCCCGGCAGAGGGCGGCCCCGGCTTTTCAAATACACCTTTTCGATATGCGGAAGTCGGAGTTTCCCGCGCAGGGCTATCAGTCTTTCGATTTTGTTTTTTCGAATGAATTCTTGAAGAGAATGGATGACAATATCCGTCTTCGATTTCAGACGGCTTATTCTTCGCGCTTCTTCCAAAAGATCCTGGGGGATATCGAGGGTGGTTCGCATATTCATAATGGTAGAAGATATGCTTTTTTATGTCAAAATGCTTAATTTATTATGCGGATCGATCGAGCCACTTCAATTGCTTTGAGCGCCGGCAGAGATCCAACAGTAGGCGGTCACGTAATCCGCATCGGTGATGCTGTCGTAGACCTTCCCGCCGCCATGGCTGTCCAGACCGAGAGGTTTTCGGAGAAGTTTGCTGTCGGAGGGAGACGAAGTACTCACCCGGCTGTTCGAGGTTGCATTGGTAAAGAGTGCGGGTGCTCCCAGCGACGCGGTCAGGTCTAGATTGCCCGCCGGCGCCGCTCCTGTATGGCAACCGGAAGCGTTACACCCACGGCCGGAAAAAATCGGAACAACATCGGTCGCAAAGGAAGCTGCGACGGTCGTGCAGTCGGTTCCCGTGGTTGTGCCACCTGTCGTGGAAAACTCCTTGGGGTCGAGATTCGCCACGTCGACGGAACCGCAGCTGCAGATTGAAACGAGGAGAAAAACGAATGCCGCGCGCCGCATGCCCGTGAGTATCCTATACGGTGGATCGCCTTGGGGAAACCTTTACGGAACCATCGCCGTGAGCACGGCCGTAGCGTCGTGTTCCGTGCTGTCCGTCAGGCCGACAAACCGGCGGATTGTATTCACCAGATTCGTCTGATCCAATTGCCCTTCGACCGTAGCGTCGCCCGTAGCCAAGTCCGGTTTGAGCGACTTCATCGCGGTCGTGTGATCGCCGTACGTTCCTCCGTTCAGTCCGTTGCCGATGAGGATGCTTCCGGTATGACCGCCGTCGCCGTTATCTCCGGTAGCCGGGCCCCCGTTAATGGTGCGCAGAAACTCGCTCGCGTGAACGATCCGCAGTTTCTCTCCAATCGTGGAGCCGCCCACAGCAATTCCATCCGCAAGATTGAGCAGAGCCGCAAAAAACTCGCCGAACCATGCCGCGTGCCGCGCTTGAGCGGTTCCATCGTTCCGCCCGGTAGCGTCCGTGATGCCCTGGTTGTTCGTGCCGTCGCTCCCGGCCTGCGTATTGTGCCAATCCCCTGTATCGATCGTATGGCCGAAGCCATTGCAGATTCCTAATTCGATGCAGCGCAGTGCAACGGCGACCTGCTGGGCGATCGACACGCTCCCCGTGCTGAACCGTGTGTTTGGAACCGTAACACCCGTCGTCAGCGCCGAGATATATCCTGCCGTGGTCGTATTGTTGGGATCGATGAGCGCGGAAAGGTTGGTTTTCAACAGTGCGGCAACCGCCGCTTGCCCCGCGCGGAGAGCGTCCACACCTTCGCGTGTTTCGATCGTTTTAATAAATTGTTCGTCGATATTCGCCTGAACGGTATTGATCTCGTTCACTAGGTCGGAAGAGAGGGTGGTGTTGTCGGCCGCCTTTAAGTCAGTCGGCTTGAACAAACCTTGGAACTGAGCCGTCGATCCATAGGTCGGCGTGAAAGACGCCGAAAGACTCCCCAATTGCCCATAATCAAACGTCCCTTTGGCGCCGTATACTAAGTAATTTGACAGGAGCGTTGGGTTTAACGTGGCCATCTTGGCCGCGTGGCTCACAAATGCATTCGAGTCGGTTCCCTTCGTCCCGCCCGGCATCCAGAGAGCGGACGAACCGTTCATATGGCCGGTTGTGTTCTTGCAAGCCGTCATTTTCGCCATTCGGTCGGCAAATGGCGCGCCCACCGGCGTGATGGCAGCCAAAGCTTCCGAGAACTGCGCGGGCGCGTAAAGATTTCGACCGCCAGTCGTGGGGACCGCCGCAACGTTCGCGGGTGTCGCATGGAAATTCCGTTGAGCGTCGCCGGGACCCGCTAAGTCCTGGGCATCGCAGATGATGTTGTCCATCGGATAGCCCGAACGCCATCCGAAGCAGAGAAGAAATGTGTTCCCCGAAGAGGCCGCAAACGCCGTGGAACTTCCGAAAATTTTCCCCGATAACTTCTCTAATGCCTCCATCCGCCACTGCCAGGGAACTCCCATGGCCGCCAAGAACAGAGCCGCCCGATTGAGAAACGAGCGCCGCGTCCAGTCGTTCGCCTTTGCCAGAGGCGTCTTCGGATCATAGGTTTGTGCCGGTGGATGTTTGTCACACATGCGTCATCTCCTCCAGACTATTGCACCGTGGCCTTTAGACTCGCGAACATCGTCACGCAGGCGGCGTGTTGGCGTTGGGTATTGGAGGTGTATCCTTTCACCTGACCCAGGTCGTCGAGCATCTGCCGGTCCGAATCCGTCAAGGGTCTTCCGAAGATCGCGCGGCCGAGCTTATCGAAATTGAGGGGGTCGTTCTCATCCAAGAGTAGTTCCTCGTTCTTCTGAAGAGCTTCGCGGCAACAGAGATCCGCCAGCGCCACGGTCGATTTCGCCCGCGTAATGCTGAAATTGAGCGACCGGGCTCCGCCCGCCGCCTGGGATCCGTACAGTTCCTTCTGACTATCCAAACTCTTGATGCAACTTGAACTGGTGCTCAGCTGGAAATTTTGAACGATATTGTTGCGCAAGATTTCATACGGAAGAAATTCGACGGGAGCTGCGGATGCAAATTTGACCGACGAAGCCCCGGTTCCCGACGCGTCCACGCCTCCGCCGGCACAGCCAAAGAGACCGACGCATGTCATCAGGGCAAGAGGGATCGCGCCCGGCTTCATAACGTACCTCCATACGTGACCCGCTGAATAAAATCTTCGCTCTGGAAGAATGCGGTCAAGAACGGGCGAATTTTCATGGCGTGCGTGTTGACAAGCTCACCGGTCCATTTTTCGAGAAGCTCACGATCCCCTTCCTGCGAGCTGGCATCAAAGTCAAAAGGGGTTTTTCCGAGGCCTTGCCCGGCGGAGCCGCTGGCGTATCCAAGCCCGAAAGCCAGAAAACGCCGGGCCGTGCACCGCTTGAAACGATCTCCCTGCGTGATTTGAAGGCCGAAATCGGCCGGCGTCGTGATGTCCGAAACGAATTTGAACTGACCGCCGTTCAGCGGTTCGTCCACGGGCGAGCCGTTAAAGAGATCTTTCTCGTGGCCGTATAGATCGGGACTCTTGGCCGGATTTGTCCGCCACTGAGGAATTTCCGCGCTGCTGTAATGGTAAAACACGCTTCGGCGGACGTTCATCGCCGAGTGGCAAGCATGGCAGTTGATGTCATCCCGCGCGCGGTACTTCGGCGCGATCTGACTTTCCGTCCAAGCGCCTAATCCGTCTTTATCCGGATATTCGTAACATTCGCTGACTCGGGCAATTTCTCGGATGTAGTTGAAGAGGAAGTTGTTTCCCTTCCAAAACTGGAGCCATCCGGAAAGCGTGGCAAACCCAGCCAGTGCCGTCACGGGAGTGCCGTTCGGATCTTGCCCGGCGATTTTCGTTCCCACCGCGTCAATCTTGTAATTGGCGGTCAGGATCTCAGTGTAATCGTTGTCGTTCATGATGATATACGCCGCCAGGCGAGCGGGATCGTCGTACTGAGGATTCGCGGGATCGTTGCCCATGCCGAAGATCGTCCGGTAATAGTCGATCAGGGCCGTTCGAAGTCCTTCCGAGTGAACGTAGCCGTCCACCAGCGTGTTGTATTCCGACGCCGGATCCGACGCCGCGATGAGAGCGTCGACATCGGCCGACGCGGGAAGAGCCAAATTCGCTTTGAGCGAAACGGCGCGAAGGGCCTGGAGGTACTGATCCGACGTAAAGGCTGAACTCAGTTTACCGTTCGGGGAGGTGCTCCCGGCTGTCGTCTCCGATTTGCTGCAGGCACCGAGCGCAAGGAAAGCGATCAGTGCGAAAATGGTGTGTCGTGATTCCATCAATTGAAACGCACCCCTCCGAACGTTCGTCGGACCCCCCTTACCTGCAAAGGCTGATCCAGATCAGCTTGTTCTAAAAATGGAGGCCTTTCAATAGGTTAAATGAACGCTTCGCGTTAAACCGCCCGCAATTTTTTCAATGATTCCCGTCACATTGTGAAAACTTTTCACGGCCGGGCTCGACGCGTCTAAAAGTGATAATCGTAAGCCAAGAAGAAATTGTGCGCGGCGGTGTCGGCGCTCCCGTCCGTTACCGCGTTGCCCACACGCGTTCCCGCACCCGTGAATTCGTATTTTTGGAGCCGGAGTTGATAGCCCGCGCCGATTCGATGCCGATATGTCGGGAGCCACGCCAAACCTACGGAGGGACCGTAACCGATATTCGCACTCGGGTCCGTTCCGGTCGCGTCCGAGGGATCCTCACTCACAAAATTCAAAATGAAGAGATCGAACCCTAGGTTGGCGACCAGATTTTTTGTCCTCGGGATTTCGATGTGCCCCTCGACTCCCGTCGTGACGCTCATCGTCTTCTGGGAGACATAAAGATTAATCGGGCCGGTATCGTTGTTCACGTCATCGCCGCTGAATTTGAAATACTGAAAACCGGCCGCCAGGCCTACGGAGTTGAGACTTTTCTGGGGATTAAAGCGATATTCGGTCAGCACCTTTCCCCACATATTGTCCGTGGAAGAGCTGGTCGAAGGAGACTGAAACGTCGCACCGGACGAATCCTGAAGGTTGGTCGTGTGGCGATAAAATCCGTGCTGATAAAAGAGTGAGCCGCCGATACGGAATTTTTCATCCGGCATGTTCCAAAACCAGTAACGCAGATCTACGTCGACGCCGAAGCCGGGGAGATTGTACGCAAACAGTTCACTCGGCGTGGCTCCACCGTTCTGAAGTTTGTAATGGTAGAGGAGATAGCCGACGCGAATCGCCGCCGACGCGCGATCTCCCAGGGGCGTGAGGAAATCTTGACGAGTCGGTGGTCGCTCGAAGTTCGCAGGCCGTCCGGGACCCTCCGCGTCGCTCGGTATTTGAGCAAATGTTTTATTGGCCGTTGCCGACGGCGAATTCGTTGTGGCCGGTGGCGGGACGGATCCCGAAGATTCAAAGAATTGGTCGAGGGGAGTCGGTGCTCCTCCGGCCGGAGCCGTCGGCGGAGAGGCTGAAGGAACGCTCGGAGTTGGATTGATTCGAGGGGATACCGGGGCCGGCGTCGTCACCGACGCCACCGGAGTTTTGGCCGGAGCCGCTTTCTTTGAGGCCACGACCGAGGCGGCAGCCGGCTTTTTCCAAGTGATAAGTTTGGCCGACACCCATCCGTCGAACGTAAACGCCGCGTCGAGGGCGACTTTGATTCGGAGCCAGCCTCCCCGCTGCTCGATCACGGTGACCGCTTTCCCCTTTTCAAGTGTGATGAGAATTTCGCTCTTCGTGTTGGGGTCGGATCGAACGGCGACATTGTTGCCGTTAACGGTTCCCTTCGTCTGTCCGAAGGCGACACCGCTGACGGCCAACATAGAAAGAAAAAACGAAGCCAGCGTTAGGCGCTTAAACAAGGAGGCGATCAATAATAGCTCCGGGGCCGCTATTATAACACCGGTTTATTATTTGCCTTTTGCTTTTTCATTCAACGCTTTGGAGAGGCGATTCGCCCGCACCAAAAGATCCCGAACTAATTCGACAAAATCCTTTTCGGGTATTCCGAAATAATCGTGCACACTATCGTTCCGAGCATTGATGAAATCGATCCATCGTTCCGGATCATCCAAAAGCTCGAGCTTCGCCGCCTGACGGATGGCCTCTTTGGGAGACGGTGCATCGAGTCCCTCGTCCTCCACGTAAGTCTTAAGGCGCCTCCAAAGATACTCCGTGAGAATTTCGAAGCTCTTTACAACCGCCAAAAAGCGCAGATCTCGATCGTCGTCATTTTTCGCATAAAACTCAACCGCCTTTTCCAACTGCAAAAGTGCGTTATGCAACTTTGTCGAAGGATTTCGCCGCATGCAGGACCCCTTTGAAGAATTGAAAGGCCTCGAAGCTTCCGGCCAGATGCGCAAGGCCCGGCGTCATTTCCTGAAGAAACCAAGTTGGAGCCTGGTCTAAATTCACAAGATCCACCCCATACGGAAAGTCTTCGACGAGATCGGATACCTCCGTCTTGATTCGCAGGTATTCCGAGGAAGTCACTTTTTGCTCACCTCCGGTGACCCCAACGTCCCAGTCCGAAAAGGGACGTTCCCGTTTTTCGGCGCGCGAACCAAACAAGAGGAACGCAAGGTTACGGTCCGATCGCCCTTGGATAACGGAGCGAAGAACATTCCGCAAATCGGAAAGTCCGGGGAAATCGGACTGAATGGCAAGTGCAACCGGATCAATCTTTAGAGTCGTTGCGATCTTCTCCATCGGGGCGGAGAAGACGGACTTTTTCCCACTCATGTACGCGTTCAACGTGTTTCTGTGAATCGCGGACTTCTGCGCAAAAGCTTGGACGCTTGAAAAACCCTGTTCTTTCAACAGCTTCCTAAACTTCTGTCGGTCAAGCACATACATGAACTCAGTATACCGAAGAGAATGCGATTTGACTAATTTATTTAGCGATATGCATATTTATTTGTGCACACCGAGCGCGCCGACGAGCAGTTCCCTTTGACGCGAGAGGGACGGATATTGCCTACTTCTTTCTCTTGGCTTCCGACTCTTTGGGCGTTGCGGTCGTCGCAACGGATGGCGTGCTGGCCGGAACCGCTGTCGCAGGGGCGGAAGCCGGCACCGCCGAGGCCGCGGCGCTCTTTGGCTGCGGTTTCCGGCCGGCGAAGAGGCTCTTTGCCGACCCGCGCGAGGAGAGATAGGCCAACGACAGACTCGTCACCATAAAGATAATCGCGCAAGAGACCGTGAGCTTGCTCAAGAACGTCGCGGCTCCGCGAGTTCCGAAAACGGTCTGGCTGGCGCCGCCGAAGCTCGCGCCGATGTCCGCCCCTTTTCCATGCTGAAGAAGAACGATGACAATCAAGAAGATACAGACCGAAACGTGAAGAATCGTCAGAAACAGAACCATGCCTACTCCTTGAAATGAATGATTTGGGAAAAGCTCTTGGGATCCAAGCTGGCTCCGCCCACGAGCGCGCCGTCGATATGCGGCTGTGCCATGAGATCTTTGATGTTTTCCGGCGTCACCGAACCGCCGTAAACGATCCGAATTTTGTGCGCCACGTCCCGCCGAAAGATCGCGGATAACTTTTCGAAGATGAATCCGTGAACTTCTTCGGCGGTTCCCGGCGAGGCCGTATCCCCCGTACCGATCGCCCAGACCGGTTCGTACGCCACCACTAAATCCTCCGCCTCGGCGTCGTTCACGCCGCGCAGCCCTTCCCGAAGCTGGGACTCAACCACGTCGAAGGTCTTTTTCTGTTCCCTCTCGGTTTCGGTTTCGCCCACGCACAAGATCGGTTTGAGCCCGTTGTCGATCGCCGCCTTCACCTTCTTGTTGACGATCAGATTCGTCTCACCGAAATGCTGGCGCCGCTCGGAATGGCCCACAATGACGTAGGTGCATCCGACGTCGACCAACATGGGCGGCGAGATCTCACCTGTGAAGGCCCCGCTGTCCTCATGGAAAACGTCCTGCGCCGCAATTTTGATCGGTGTTCCCTGCGCCGCAATCTCCGCGGGCTGAAGGGAAACAAACGGCGGGGCGACCGCCACTTCAATTTCCTGTTTTCCGGACAAAAGGGCCTTGAGTTCCGTGACGAGACGGATCGTCTCCGTCGCGGTCTTATTCATCTTCCAATTGCCGATGATGATTCTCTGTTTCATGGCGGGCGCGGGAGTCTACACCGCCAGTGCCGTGAGTCCAGGCAAACCGTTTCCCTCAAGATATTCAAGGGTTGCGCCTCCTCCGGTGGAGACATGGGTCATGCGGTCGGCCATCCCGACTCTCGCGACGGCCGCCGCGGAATCTCCTCCCCCTACAACCCGAATCGAGGAAAATTCTCCAAGAATTCGAGCCAGGCCGTTCGTTCCGGCATCAAAAGGAGGCTTCTCAAAAAGCCCCAACGGACCGTTCCAAAAGATCGTTTTTGCATCCTGAAGCGCTTGGCCGTAAAGGCGAACCGTTTCGGGTCCGACGTCCAGCCCCGTGGCGTCGTCCGGAATCTCCTGCCCTTGAATCGTTTTCGGTTCGCCGGGATTCTCGATGCTGTTGCCAACGACAAAATCTTTCGGAAGCAATACCTGAACGTTTCTTGTCTTGGCCTGTTCGAGAATCCGCTTCGCCCGATCCAGCTGGCCGTTCTCGACCAGCGACTTGCCGATCCCGTGTCCCGTCGCCTTCAAAAACGTGAAGACCATGGCTCCGCCCAAGAGGATCCGATCGACGTATCGCAAGAGGTTCTCCACCACTTTGATCTTGTCGGACACCTTGGCTCCGCCCAGGACGACGGCGAACGGCCGCTGCGGCGAGGAAACCAACGGGGCCAGAAACTGAAGTTCTTTTTCCACGAGAAATCCGGCGGCCCGTTGATCGAACAGGCGCGGAAGCGCGTCGGTCGATGCGTGCGCGCGATGGAGAGAGCCGAAAGCATCGGTGACGTAAACCTGACGCTGGTGGCGGAGTTCCGCCGCGAACTTCGGATCGTTTTTCTCTTCTTCGGCGTGGAAGCGGAGATTTTCGAGCAGCACCACATCCTCCGATTTTTGTGTGGCCAGAATGCCGCGAACGCCGTCCCCAATACAATTGTCGGGGACAATCACCTCGCCGGAGATCAGGCGGGCGAGCGCCTCCGCCACAGGGACCAAGGAATATTTCGGATCGGGCTTTCCTTTCGGGCGTCCCAAATGCGAAGCCATCACCACACGGGCCTTTTTGTCCACGAGGTACTTCAGTGTCGGCAGCATTCCCCGGATACGGGTGTCGTCGGTGACCCGTCCATCCTGAATCGGAACATTGAGGTCGGCCCGAAGGAAGACCGTCTTGCCGCCCACCTCCACCTCTTTGAGGGTCCGGATTTTTCCTTGCGCCAGCTGAATCGCCATAGCCACCCCCTCAATTACGACACCACCACAAAATCGATCTTGCCGTACGGTATGAAGATCCGTTCGAACGGGAGTTCGCTCTCGGTCAGCTTCATGTTGCTTAGCTCTTCCGCCTTCACCAAGAGACCCGCCCGCTTTTCCCGAAGCACGACGCCCGAGATCCGAACCGCGTTTTCGAGAAGCTCGCGCTCTTCATTGTTGAACACGTAGCGGAACCGAAACAGCGGCGTGTTGAGGAAGATCTCCACCCGTTTTCCGTCCAAATATTCGCGCTCTTCCCGGTGCTCCGCCATCGCGGGACGATCTATCGGAACTGGGGGGATCTGGCAAGAACGCTTCAGCGAGCGAGCCACTCGGCGGCCGCGAGCGTCGCGAGCGCCAGCAAAACGGATATCGGCGCGCGATGCTCCGTTAATTTTTTGACCCATGGGTGAACGGCGGGGTGACGCGCGTCATGGATTTTCCGTTCCTGTTCTTCCTTCCATTTCAGAACGACGATGTTCGTCGGTTCGTCCAGGCCGAAAAATCGCTCGGCGGGGAACAGAACTTTCAAGAATTGAGCGATATGTTTTCCGCTTGCGTCCGGGTATTCGTCGGAGAGAACATTCTGAAGCCCGTGACCGAGCTTTTCGGCCGACGCGTATCTCCGATGCGGCTCTTTGGCCAACGCTTTCGACAACACCGATTCGAGTGCGGGCGAGACCAAGGAATTCAACGGACGGATCGGCGGAATATCGCATTTTCGAACCGCCATAAGCGTATCGACTTCCTTTTCCCGGAGAAAAAGCCTGCGGGACGTAAGAATCTCCCACAAGACGACTCCCAAGCTGAATACATCCGAACGTTTGTCCGTGGGAACGCCGCTCGCCTGCTCGGGCGACATATAGCTGAATTTTCCCCGAATGATTCCCGGCTGCGTCTGGATGCCCTTGTTCTGGGCGTCCGCGATGCCGAAATCGGCGATCTTGGCGACGCAGTCCCGTGTCACCAAAACATTGGGCGGGCTGATATCGCGGTGAACGATTCCGAGCGGGCGGTCGAATCGGTCCGTTTTTGCATGGGCGTAAGCGAGCCCCTCACAGACATCCACGCCGATCAAAAGGGCGTCCTCAATCGGAAACGGAACGCCCAGCTCGATCTGCCGTTTGATGATCGTCGACAGCGGTTTTCCGTCCACCCACTCCATCGAAAAGAAATAGGTGTCCTCGATCTTCCCGAAGTCGAGAAGTTGGACGATATTGGGATGCCGAAGCGTGACGACGATCCGCGCCTCGTCGAGAAACATCTGCACGAATTTCGGCTGCGAGGCGTACTCCGGCAGGATCATTTTGATGGCAACCGGTTCGCCCGGTTCGGAGAAGGCGCGGTAAATCTCCGCCATCCCTCCGATGGCGATCTTCCGTTCAATCCAGTATTTGCCGAAGCGTTGCACGGCTCATCTTTCTATGTGGCCTAATTTTACTATACAACTGGGCTGGTCCGGCGCAACCAATTGAAATGTCAGGTATAAATTTCTAGGGTTGGGCGACTACGGATGCGTGATCGACTTTTCGTCGAGAACCTTGGCGAACTTGACCTTTTCGGCGGCGATCTCGCGAAGCGCCGTCACGATGATCTTGTTCTTCGATCGGACGAGGGGACTGGAGCCCTTGACCAGTTGGCGGGCCCGTTCGGCAGCCAAATGGACGAGACCGAACCGGCTTTCGACTTTTTCCAAGCAGTCTTGAATCGTGATCCGTGCCATGGGAGAGGGAGAGATACCGGTAAGTGCCGCCGGCTGTCAAGCCGCCCAAGCTCCGGGTCCGTTCAACGGCCTGCCAGAATCTGTATTAATGAGCGCCGCCGGGCTAACTCCAGCCGTTCGGCCTGGATAATGATATGAAGGTCCGTGACGGCATTGTGAATCCGTTCGTTGACCACGACGTAATCGTACCACCGCATGGCGCGAATCTCGGACTTTGCGGCGCGAAGGCGCCGCTTCATCTCTGTAACGCCCTCGCCTCCCCTTCGGGAGATGCGCCGCTTAAGTTCCAAAAGACTGGGCGGAACGATCAGTATGAATACGGCGTTTCGAAACTTCTTTCGGATCGACCGCGCTCCTTGCGCTTCAATGACCAAGACCGCGTCTTTTCCTTTTCGAAGAATGCCGTCGATGGTTCGTTTGGACGTTCCGTACAGGTCTCCGTACACCCTCGCCCATTCCACGAACGACTTCTTTGAAATCATTCGCTGGAACACGGTTTTGGAAATAAAAAAATAGTCTCTTCCGTCTCTTTCCCCGGAGCGGGGGGAACGCGTGGTGTGCGATATCGTTTTGTGAATGCGCCGGTCCTTCCGAAGGAGGCGCTTCACAAGCGTTGTTTTTCCCGCACCGGATGGCGCGGAAACCACAAACAGAATACCGCTATTCCAGGTTCTGGGCCTGCTCACGGATCTTTTCAACCTCCGCTTTTACCAAAATCACGTCTCCGGTGATATCGAGATCGGGCGACTTGGAACCGATCGTGTTGATCTCGCGGTTCATTTCCTGGAGCAGGAAGTCGATTTCCCGCCCGACGCTCCCTTTCGAACCCAAAAGCTCCTCCAGTCTTTTCAAGTGGCTCTTCAAGCGGACGACCTCTTCCGTGACATCGTCTTTTTCCACCAGCAAAGCCAGCTCGACGTTCACGCGGTCCCAGGCAATCTCTTTGCCGTTTAAGAGCTCCGTCGCACGCGTTCGCATCCGATCGATTCGTATTCGACCCGCCTCCCCTATTTGATGCGAAACCCTTTCCACCGCCCGTTCGATGGTCTGCCTCCGGCGGCCGATATCCGCCACCAGCGCTTTCCCCTCTCGCCACCGGAATTCGCGCAGTTTTTCCAGCGCTCCCCTGGCCGCTTTCTGAAAAAGCCGGGATGCATCCGATCCAAAGGGAGACCGGTCATCGCGCGAGGATGCGAGGGCGACCGCTGTTTCGAGCAAAACGGGTGTCGGAATTCCAAGTTTCTTTCGAAGCCGCTCCAGCTCCCGCCAGCGCCCGATGACCACCGGCTCCGAAAACCCGTTGTTCTTTCGCGCGGCGAGCGGCTCGGCTTTCAAAACTAGATCGATTTTCCCGCGGGAAAATTCCTTTCTCACGAGCCCCGCCAGGTCGTGCTCGAGTTCCAGAAGCTCTTTGGGGGCCTGGATTCGAACGTCACAGAATCGATTGTTCACCGAACGCGCCTCCACGACGTAGCGATATTCTTTCCCTTTCGCCACGCCGCGGCCGAATCCGGTCATGCTGGACGCCATGCCGAGATCCTATCCCGGATTATTCGCGAAGGAAACGCTGAGTTTGCCGCATCTCTGCGTTGGACGCCTGCGAGCGGTCCTCATTTACGTTTCTTGTAAACTCCGGTCCGTTCTCGGCGCCCGCCTTAACCTGCGTCAAACTGAGCGTTTCGAAGTAACTCGATGCGTCGCGGCCTAATCCGCCGTTCTCTTCGGCACAAGAATCACAAACGCGATCGCCTGGTCGTCGGTGTGGGAGAGCGACACGAGCGGCCGATATCGCGAAAAGAAACGACGTACCGACGAACTCTTGGAACGCGGGCGGAAAGAGGGCGCGCCGTCTTTGTCGTTCCGAACCTCGGCGTCCGTCACATGGAGAGGCAAGATTCCGCGCGCGGCCTTGACGAGGGCCTCTTTCGCACAGAACCGGACCGCAAAATGCGGCGCCGGATCGCGGAAAGAAGCGCAGTATTTCATTTCGTCGTTTGAAAAGAGCCGTTCGTAGAAACGGCGGTGCCGGGACACCTTTCGCGACCGAAACGAAGAGACCGACTCGATGTCCACGCCGATTCCGACAGGCGCCGGATTCATCGAGCCGCGGAAGCCATCGCGGGGACCGGCGTCGCTTCGTCGATCAGCATGACGGGGATATCGTCCTCAATCCGGTAGCGAAGATTGCACGCACCGCAATCCAATGCGCTCTGTTCCGGATGATATTGGAGATCCCCCTTGCATTTCGGACAGACCAGAATGTCCAAGAGGTCTTTCGCCAGCATGCGCGTCACCTTAACGCGATTCTCGGGGGAAATATAGGGACACACAACTGGACCCGAATTATTTGGGAAAGAATGGAATGAATTCGGGTCCGGTCGTGTGTCCCCCGAATATGAACTGTATGTTATTGATTTCACCGGTACTATTACAGCCGTGCCGCATGCCGTGAAAATCGGCCGAAACGTGAGAATCGGCGAAAATTGTTCGATCGGCCGCTGCAAGGTCGGGGACAACGTCACGATCGCGCGCGGGAGTGTGATCGAAGACGGTGCCACGATTCACGACGGCGCGCGTCTGGCCGCACATTGTGTCGTCGGATCGGGCGCTACGATCGGCTCCCACGCACGATTGGGTGAGGGGTGCGTCGTGGAAGCCGGCGCCCGGGTCGACCGTCATTCCCGCGCCGCCGCCGGCGCAATCATCAAGCGAGGCTAACTCTGCCTCGACTTCCGAACTACCTCCTGGGCGCAGCGTTGGCCGCGGCTACGTTCTTCTATGGTGGAGACGGAGCCCCATTTCTTATACATGGCCTGATCGCCGCCGCGGCGCTGGCCGCCTTTTTCATTTGGCCGAAGGAGGAACAACCCACATGGCCATTCGCCAACCCGGCTTCCCGATTGATCCTCGTTTTGCTGATCGGCTTTGCCCTTCAAGCATATGGATCGCCGAATCGATGGGAGTGGATTCAATCCATCTTGTGGGCCGTCGATGCCCTCCTTCTCGTCGCGCTCTTTCGAACTCCTTCTTCCCGGAAACCGTCCGCAAAAGTCGTTGTGGCAGCCCTTCTCGCCGTCTGCCTCCTGGAAGTCCTCCTGCTTCCCTTTGCCCCGTTGATCGATTTCACGCGGGCCGGCACGTTCGTCAACGCCAACCATACGGCGGCTTTGCTGACGTTCGGGTTTTGGCTTGCGTTTCGCACCAGCCGTCCGCTCTTTTTCGGCGACCACGAACAAAGCGCGAACTGGCGGACACTTCTGACCTCCGTTCTCGCCTGCGGCGTGATCCTCTGTTTCTCGATGGGCGCCACGCTCGCTCTCGCTCTCGCCAGCGTTCTGTTCCTCCTGCGGAATCACATTAAGCCGAAAATTACCGTACCGGTCGTCTTCCTGATCCTCCTCGGCGTTCAAATCCACTTCGCCTACGTTGAAGAGGAGACCGCCGGAAAAATCCTCGCCGCCGTCGCCCCGACCAAGGTAAATGACGATACCCGCCGGGGGATGACCCGGGCCGCCGTCGCACTCTGGAAAGAGCGCCCTCTCCTGGGCCATGGTCTCGGCTCGTATGCGGAGCGCTTTCCGTCCGTCGCCGATATCGAGACCACCGACCGCGTCGCCAACTACGCCCACCACGACGTCCTTCAACTTCTCGCGGAACTAGGCACGCCGCTTTTCCTCATCGCAGCCTGGCTTGTCACGATGCTCTTTCTCTCCCTTCTCAAGCATCACAAGGAAGGATCGTTCGAGAACCACCGGTTACGTCAGGCGGTGTTTTGGAGCGGCGTCACGCTGGGTTTCCATTCGCTTGTCGATTTCCCCTGGCATGTGCCTCTGGTCGCGCTCGCGATTTTAGCCCTTTGCGCCGAGTCGATCGCCTCGCCGAGAGCGGGCGGGATCCGGTCCCGCGGCCTGATTTCCTCCTTCGCGATCCTTCAACTTGCCGCCGTCGTTCTCTTTTCCATCGGGGGAGCGCTTATGCGCTTCGGTGGAAGTCCTACGATCGCCTCTCTGCTCCGGCCTGGAGATCCAGTTCCAGCCATGCGGGAGGCGCAACGACTGCTTCAAAAGGGAGACGCCGCTGAAGGCGTCCGTTGGATACGCAAGGCGGCGGCGCGAGCCCCGTACAACTCTGATGTGTTGGAGATTCTTGGGACCGTTCTCAGTGCGAACCGAGAATACCAGGATGCCGCTATTCCCATGGAGAAGGCCGGTTTATACGATCGCCGCAACGGAAAACGGCTGGAAAGAACGGTGACGTGGCTCTTGGAGCACGGATTTTCGGAACCGGGCTTTCGATTAGCTTCGGAGTTCCGACATCTTCCACATTATTGGCGATCCGTTTGCCTCCGAACCATGGCCGGATTCGCCGACGATCCTCTGTTGTTGCGACGCTGCATCGACGCCCGAAGTCCGGACATGCGGCGCGAGCTTGCCCTATTTTTGCAGGAGAGAGGCCAGATACAAGCGGCCTTCGAGGAGGCGTTTCAATCGATCGCTCCACCCATACCCGTGGATTGGATCCATTGGTATTCCGAGCTCACGATTCGGGCGTCCCAGCATGAAAGAGCTTTAAATCAACTGAAACCGTTCTTCGACGGCGCGAATCCCGATCCGAGTTCGTTCCATCTGGCGGGCAAAATACTCTTGGCGGCCCATCTTCCGGACAGAGCCGTTCCTTTCCTCGACCGCGCGGCGAATCTGGCCGGCGTTCCCGCGACCGTCTGGCCCGATATGCGGCGCGCACTTGAACTCGGCACCGAATCCGAAACGTGCCAAACGTTGGCGGAAAAATGGCTGAAGGAATGGCCCCATTCGCCTTCCCCACATCTTGCCCAGGCGATTTGTTTTCATCGAACGGGGAAGTTGAACCATGCGCTCTTCGAGGTGCAGCAGGCACTCCAGATGGACGTCGGAAACCAGGATGCGTGGAGCCTAAAGATTGACGTCTGGTCCCGGCGGGGAATGCCCGATCGCGCCGTCGACACGGCGTGCGAAAGCCTCTCCGCCCTTCACGGTAACGCTCAATATCTTCAGATCTGCATCCGCGGCCTCGCTCAAAGCGGCCGATGCTCCAGTCTTCGAACCGCCTGGGAGACGAACAAATCCCGTTGGCCGGATAAAACGCGCTGGAATACGCTGGCGGGAGAGTTGATGGATTCGTCCAATGGCGCCGTCCGGAAATGCCTGGGGAATCCATGAAGATTCTCGTCATCAATCAATATTTCCCGCCGGATCGCGCGGCGACGGCCCTTTTGTTGGGCCAACTCACGGCCGACCTCTCCCGGTCGGAAAACATGACCGTCGTTTGCGCTCAACCGACGTACAACCCGGACTCACGGATTTCCGAGAACCTGTCCCGCGTTCAGATGATGCGAATTCCGATGCTCCCCTTCTCGCGCTCCAATCTCTTTGTCCGAGTCATCAACTATTTCTTATTTCTGTTCGGCGCCGTCTTTCGAACGATGTTTTTGCCTCGTCATGACATCCTTCTCTGCTGGACCGATCCGCCCCTCGTGGGTCTCATCGGCGCCCTGGTAAGTGCCGTCAAGGGGGGAACGTTCGTATTTGTCTCCCAAGATGTTTATCCGGAAATCGCGGCCGCGGTTGGAAAGATGAGCGACCCCATCAGCCGAAGCATCTTACGGTGGGCGTCGAGCATCATTTTGAATCGCGCGGCCGCCGTCGTCGCGGTGGGCGAGGATATGAAAAAACGCCTCGCGGCCAAAGGGTGCCCCTTCCGCAAGATCCACGTCATCCCGAACTGGCAGGATCTCGAGGCGCTCAAGCCCACGGACCCCACAATTTTTCGAAAAGCAAACGGCATTCCCGAATCCGCCTTCGTCGTCATGCACTCCGGCAATATCGGTTTTTCACAGGATCTTGAAACCCTGCTCGCCGCCGCCCAAGCCACTCGCGATGAGCCCGATATTCAGTTCGTGATCGTGGGAGATGGCGCGCGAAAAAACCATTTCGAAGCGCAAGCGAAACGGATGGAACTCGGCAATGTTCGGTTTCTCCCCTACCAGCCCGGCGACCACCTCGCGGAATCCTTAAGCGCCGCGGACCTTCATTACGTATCGCTCGATCCGAAGCTCACCGGATATATCGTCCCGAGCAAGATCTACGGCATTCTGGCCGTCGCCCGCCCGGTCCTGGCCAATGTGCAGCCGGGGAGCGAGGTGGACCGGATCGTTCGATCCGCCGGATGCGGTGTTGTCTGTCCACCCGATGCCGACGAAATCGCAAAAGCGATTCGCCAGCTCCGCGCGGATCCGCACAACCTCAAACGGATCGGCCAGAAGGGACGGGAGTGGATCGAGGAAAACGGCGGACGAAAACGCGCTACGGAACGTTACCACGCGCTTCTGGCCGCCTTGTTGAAAGAACCCCCCAGCGGATCCATCAAGGACGTGCCCGTTTGACCAACTCTTGGATCCCGTTCAACGTGTCGTCGGCAACCCGATCCCAGCAATACTTCGCTAGAACCAGACTCCGGTTCTTTTCTCCGATGGCCTGACGATCGCCCGCAGACATTTGAGACACTTTTTCCAAGGACTCGATTAATCCGGTTAAATCATCTTTTTCGAACGTGAAGACCTGCGCCTGCTGTGCAAGATCGGGAATGACTCCCACGCGAGCGGCCACGATGGTGAGCGCAGATGCCATGCCCTCCAAAACCACCGTGGGAAATCCTTCGGCCCGGCTTGGGAGAACGAGGGCGTCGACCTGTGAGTAGACGCTCCGAAGGGCCCTTTCTTCGCGAATTTCGCCGAGGAAACGAACGTTCCTGAGGCTCGACTTTTCTTGAACGGGATGATGACCCACCACACAAAACTCGGCCGTCGGAATCTTGATCGCCGCGCGTAGAAACAGATCGAGCCCTTTTCTCGGTTCGTCGCGCCCCACAAAAAGAAACCGAAACGTCGAACGTGGAATGCCCCGGTCGGAAGATCCTGATACGGGCGACAAGAAAGCGGGAGATACGGCATTCCCGAGTCGAAGAAGGACTTCGGCCCGAACCCCGATCTCCTGAACAAGGATGCGATCGAAAAACTCACCAAAACTTACAATCCCGTCGGCACGCAAAAGCAGTTGCGTGAACGCTCTGCGCAGGGGAAGGAGCTGTAAACGGGAAAGGATTCCGGATCCAAGTTGAAAGCTCTCCAGGCCATGTGGATGGACGATCAAAGGACACTTTGGCTCTTTCAGGGACATGGCCGTCAGACCATGGGCGAAGATCACGTCATAGGTTCCATCCGCAAGACGTGCTCCAATTTCTTCCGAAAACCTTCTATTTTCTCTGACGTAATGTCCGGGGAAGGCGGCACTGCCGGGCCAAGAAATCCATTGAACGCCCGCGATCTCCGGGTGTCCCGAGGCGGGCGCCGACGCGAATACGTCTATAAGTGCATCGCGCTCCCGGAGAGTTTCCATATGGAACCGCGCATACTTCGCCATCCCCCCCATCTGGAGAGGGAACAGGGCGTCTGTCAGGTAGGCGATGCGCACAACTCATTGCCACTCCTACCTGACCTTGGTTTATTGTGGAAATATGCCCCGCGTTAGGAAAATTCACGTCGAACCGATTCAAGCTACACTGTAGTCGATGAGAACCATTCTCTACGGTTCGCCGTTTAATCATTCCGTGAGCGGTGCGGATGAAAGCTTGCTCACGTTACTCAAATTTCTTTCGAAAGAACATTGGCGCCCCGTCGTCGTCACGCCTTGGCGATCCGCGTATGCCGAAAAATACAGGGCGCTGGGTGCGCAGGTGATTCGGTTTCCCATGTTACGAATCATCCGGACCTTTAATCCCCTCTACTGGATCCTCTTCTTGGTTTGGTTTCCGATTGAAGTGGGCCTTTTCGTCTTTTCGATTCTCCGCGTCCATGCCGACATCGTGCACTCCAATATGGATTCCCTGATTTCTCCCTTGGTCGCCGCGAGAATTATCGGTGTTCCCGCAGTCCTCCACTATCGGGCGAAAACCGTGGATGAACCGAAGTGGTTTTTTGATCGTTTCCTTCCGCTCCTTGTCGCTCTCAGCCATCGCATCGTGGCCATCAGCCGCGCGACCGCCCGACCGTTTTTCAAAAGAGATCTCGGTGCGAAAGTTCAGGTTTGCTACAACGGTCTCGATTTGGGCCGTTTTCGAAATGTCTCAAATACGCGCCTTATCGAATTGTTTCCGGAATTGTCGAAACGGCGGATCGTGTTGTTCGTCGGGCGACTGGATCCGCAGAAGCGCCTGGAGGATCTGATCCAAGCCGCTCATGAAATCGTATCGGTCCGTAAAGACATTACGTTCGTCATTGCCGGAGGAGATCCCAACGTTTCCCTGGAAACAGATCACAAACTCCATTTGGAGCAGGAAATCGCTCGCCTGGGACTTGGAGCGCATTTTCTTTTCTTGGGTCGAAGAAGCGACGTTCCTGATCTCCTGGCCTCGAGTCACTGCTTTGTCTTCCCGGCGGAGAATGAAGGGTTCGGTCGGGCGGTCATCGAGGCGATGGCGTCAGGAATCCCGGTTATTGCCGCCAACTCAGGAGGCCCTCCCGAATTGCTCGAAGACGGGAAGCTCGGGTTTCTCGTTCCCCCGCGCGACCCCGCGGCTCTCGCTTCGGGCATACTTCGTGCGCTGGAATCAAAGGAGGCGCGAAAGGTCGCCCTGGCGGCAAAAGAATCGGCATTTAAGAAATTTAGCGCGGAACAGCACGCCAACCAGATTACGGCCGTCTATCAAGACATGTTGGGCGCGGGACACCCTCTCCACGAAAAGGTAACCTAGCTCCGAAATGACCTCTATCGACCTTTCGAAATTCGATAACAGAAACTTTCGTCGGGGCCGATCCTATTGGATCGAGGTCCTATGGCGAGTCGTCAGCGCGATTCTCTTCCAAAGCTCCTGGTTTCCCTTTTACGCCCCAAAGAGATTTCTATTGCGGTGCTTTGGCGGTTCCGTCGGCCGCGGCGTCCTGATCAAACCTCGAGTGACGATCACTTTCCCGTGGAAACTCCGTCTCGGAGATTTTTCGTGGGTTGGCGAAGAGGTCTGGCTGGACTCGCTGGATGAGATCCGAATCGGCGCCCACGCATGCATCGCCCAACGCGCCTACCTTTGCACCGGAACGCACGACTCGCGCATCCCCACGTTCGATCTGCTGACCAAGGCGATCGAGATCGGCGACGGCGCATGGGTCGGGGCCGGATCGTCGATCGCGCCCGGCGTTCACGTCGGTCCCGAAGCTTTCATTCAACTCGGCTCCGTCGTGGTGAACGACGTGCCGTCCCGAGCGATCGTGCGGGGCAATCCGGCGCAAAAGACCGGAGAGCGAAAGATCGAATCCCGTTGAAATTCACAGTCGTCAGCCACGCGGGCCTTCTGGTCGAAACGAAGGACGAATCTCTGCTTTGCGACCCTTGGGTGATCGGGAGCTGTTACTGGCGCTCCTGGTGGAACTACCCTCCCCCTCCGGCATCATTGATTCAGAAGCTCAAGCCGGGAACGATTTACCTGACACATGTGCATTGGGATCATTTCCATGGCCCATCGCTTCGGCGCTTCGCACCGGACACGCTCATGCTGGTGCCCAAAGCACACTTTACGCGGATGGTGGACGATCTCGCGGGCATGGGATTTACGCGGATCCAGGAACTTCCCCACGGTGTTTCGACGGAGATTTCGAACGGCTTCAACGTTACCAGTTATCAATTCGGCCCGGCCCTGGATTCAATTCTCGTCATCGAGTCCGAGGGACGAACGTTCGTCAATGCCAACGACTGCAAAATGATGGGAAGACCGCTTCGTCACTTGGCGTCACGCCACCCGAATGTGGACTTCGTTTTTCGGAGCCACAGCAGCGCCGGCCCCTACCCTTGGTGCGTCACTTCTAATTTTCCCGAGCAACATTTAAGACACCGTTCCAACGAGGATTACGCGGCCGAATTCTTGGCGTTCGCGGAACGTCTGGGAGCGAAGTACGCGATCCCCTTCGCCAGCAACCATTGCTTCCTTCATAAGGAGACGCGAAAGTTCAACTCCACCTCGGTTTCTCCCGTCATGATTAAGGAGTACTTCGACCAACATCGGACGACCTCGTCGGAATGCCGGGTCATGATTCCCGGGGATATTTGGTCCGATGCCGAGGGATTCGTCACGCAAACCCATGACTACTTTACCGCTCGGGACCGGCATATCGAGCTATTGGCGGAGAAACACAAGTCGACGCTCGAAATGTTCTACGCTCAGGAAGATCGGGTAGCGCCCCATTGGCCGAGCTTTCAGAAATATTTTTCCGCGCTCCTATCGGCGTTGCCACCTCTTTTTTCGAGGTTCTTTCCGGCTCTCGTCATATTCAACCCGACCAGCCCGGCGGGGCGCGCCCGTTGGCTTGTCGATTTCAGGAAGCGGGTGGTTTCGGACCGGCCGGATCCCACGCTCGTCCCGGACGTGGAAGTGACTCTTCATGCCAATGTCCTGCGGGACTGTTGCCGGAAACGGATGTTTTCCGTATTCACCGCGAGCAAGCGAGGACAGTTTCATCTCCACACGCCCTCCGCCCTCCGACTTTATTTCATGTTTCTCGTCCTCATGGACGCCTATGAAAGCGGATATTTTCCGGTCCGGCTATGGTTTCGCCGTCGTTTTTTGGCCAATTGGATCCGACGTTGGAGGGAAATCCTTTTCAATGCGGGCATGTTGTTCTCCCTCGCTTTCGGCCGAGGGAACCGCCTGCGTCCTGTGGACCATATTCGGGAATGATATGATGCCGACCGTGATTCCACTACTGGACTTGAAGGCTCAGTTGGCCCCGCTGAAAGAGGATCTGATCGCTTCACTTCGAAGTTTGACGGAGACGACCGATTTCGTTTCCGGGAAAATGGTCGAACGCTTCGAGAAGGAGTTCGCACAGTATCTCGGTGCTGATCACGTCGTCGGCTGCGCCAACGGCACCGATGCGTTGGAGTTATCGCTCCGGGCCCTGGGCCTTTTGCCGGGAGAGAAAGTCATCACGCCGGCCCTTTCATTTTTCGCAACCGCAAGCGCCGTAGTTCACGCCGGCGGCATCCCCTGTTTCATCGATGTGGATCCGGATACCGAGGTCATGACACCGGATCATTTGGAAGCCTTTTTGAAAAAAGCGGCGGCAAGGGGAGAGAAGTTTCGCGGCGTGATCCCCGTCCATCTTCGGGGGAATGCCTGCTCAATTCAAAAGATCATCGACGTAGCACGCCGTTTTGGCCTCTTCGTCTTGGAAGACGCGGCGCAGGCGCACGGAGCGCGCTTTAAAGATCAACGGGTAGGCACGTTCGGTGATGCGGCGGTATTCAGCTTTTATCCGGGCAAGAATTTGGGCGCCCTGGGTGACGGCGGAGCCGTGGCGACCAACGACAAGGAGGTGGCGGATAAACTGCGACTCCTTTGCAATCACGGCCGGACGGGAAAATATGACCACCGGGTCATGGGCCGAAATTCCCGCTTAGACACGATCCAGGCGGCATGGCTGAGCATAAAACTCAAACATCTCGATTCATGGAACGAGCGCCGGCGAAAGGTCGCGATAAAATACCAAGCGCTCTTGGCCCCTCACCCGAACCTTCGTCTCAGTCGAGTGACCGAAGGTGCGCAACCGATCTGGCACCACTTCACGATCCGCCATCCCGATCGTGAACGGATCGCATCACACATGAAGAGCCGGGGTGTATCGACCGTTGTTCATTATCCGGTTCCACTACACTTACAACCCGCCTTGCGCGGATGCAGCCTAGCTACGGAAGCCATGGCCGAATCCGAATCCATCAGCCTCACAACGCTGTCGCTCCCGATTTATCCAGAATTGTCCGATGACCAGATTGATTTTGTCGTGCACGCCTTGATCGAGGCGACTTCCTAGCCTTCGTTCAATCCCGAGCTTATACTTTTCGACGTGTCTCGTGCCGCCCTGAACTTCGGTCTTCTCGGTTGTGGTCGAATCGCGCCACGACACGCCGAGGTTCTACAGGCGGGAATCGAGGGAGCCAAACTAAGCGCTGTTTGTGACATCGATCCGAAGCGGGCCGAAGCCATGGGACGAAAGTATGGCGTTCCCTGGTATGCGGATCCCGAAAAATTCTTACGGGAAGCCACGCTCGACGTCGTAAATGTTCTCACTCCAAGCGGTCAGCATGCCCGCGACGTTTCGATGGTCGCCCAGCACAAGAAGCATGTCGTCGTCGAAAAGCCGATGACCCTCACGCTGAAAGACGCCGAAACCATGATCCGAGAGTGTGATCGTTCCGGAATCCGGCTCTTTGTCGTGAAGCAAAACCGGTACAACCTGCCGATTCAAGCATTACGCAAAGCGGTCGAGAACGACCGTTTCGGAAAGATGGTGATGGGAACGGTCCGCGTGCGGTGGTGCAGGCGGCAGGACTATTACGACCAAGATTCATGGCGCGGCACATGGGCCATGGACGGCGGCGTTTTCACCAACCAGGCGAGCCACCACATCGACATGATCGAGTGGATGATGGGGGAAGTCGATTCGGTATTCGCGAAGACCGTGACCCGATTGGTGGATATCGAAACCGAAGACACCGGCGTGGCGGTACTGAACTTTCGAAGCGGAGCCCTGGGAATTATCGAAGCCACGACGGCTACGCGACCGAAGGACCTGGAAGGGTCCATCACGATCATGGGGGAAAAGGGAACCGTGGAAGTGGCGGGATTCGCCATGAACGAAATCCGCACATGGAACTTCGAGAATCCCCTTCCCGAAGACAAGACCATCGTCGCCACGGCCCGCGAGAATCCGCCGAACGTTTACGGCTTCGGCCACCGGGAATACCTCCGGCACGTCGTCGAAAGCATTCGAAACCAAACCCGGGCCCTTGTGGACGGCGTAGAGGCGATGAAGTCGATCGTATTGATCAACGCTCTTTATGAATCGGCGGAAACGGGCAAAGAAATCCATCTGAAGTTCCGCCCACGGCATAGTCGTCTGGGGAGAAGAAAGGACAACGCGGCTTAAGTTTGCGTAAGGGTCTACACGCGTCGATTTGGGGACGGTGGGCCCTTGCTTCGGCCTGCGCCCTCATCCTTTGGGAACTTATCGCGCGGGGATTCATCACGGCCCCGCGCAACTACATCTACGATCCCGCCCTACGTTTTGCCTATATCCCTGGCGCGCGAACGCTAAGCAGCGGTGAAGGATTTGCCGAAATCCGTTACAACTCCCTCGGCCTCCGCGGACCCGAACCCGACCTCGATCGACATCCATTCGTCGTAATCACTGGAGACTCCTTTACCGAAGCAGACTCAATGCCGGATCGCGAATTATTCACAGCCGTGGCCCAACAAAATTTAGGACAGCGCGGCCGAAACGTCCAAGTCGTCAATGCCGGACGGAACGGGGACGATTTTTTTCAACAGCTGATTCTGCTTGACCGGATCTTCCGACCTCATCATCCCGATCTCGTGGTTCTTCAGGTCGACGAATGGATGTTGGATTGGATCGACCGTCCTCAGCCGTTTCAATTTCGCGTAACGGAGGACGAGCTTCTGGAGATCGAGCCTCCGCAGCCACGAAGCGAATCTCCTTGGAGAACTCGAATTCGCCGGCCTGTCTATTATTCGGCTCTCGCGAATTTAATCGTCTTACGGTATTTCAATCTCGTCCGGCCCGATGATATCCGCTTGCCGATGGCACCGACGCCTCCCCAAGCACCCTTTCGGGACCTTACTTCCAAACAAGACCTTCTTCGAGTCACACTTCGAACGTTACAGAAGAATTATCCCAATCTCGCTATTCTCTATCTTCCCAAACTATCTTACCCCCAACTTGTTCAAACGGATCCAAACGAACTTCTGTTTCTAGGTACGGCAAACGCTCTGGGTTTGAGCGTGTACAACCCCCTCGAGGCCCTAAAGGCCGATTATGTGACCCGGCGGAAACCTCATTTCGGATTTCACAACTCCGGTATGGGTGCCGGGCACCTCAATCAGGACGGGCATAAGGTTGTGGGAGACTTTCTGGCAAAGGTCATTTCGGAGAACTTGAAATGATCTTTTCCAGCTGGGCGTTCGCCCTATTTTTCACCGTTGTCATACTCGGTCTTCTCGTATCGCCATCGCGCAATTACAGAAGCTGGTTCCTTTTGGCCGCGAGTCTGTTTTTTTACGGTTATTGGGATGTTCGATTTCTTCCTCTGATTCTTTTCACAACTTGGATTGATTTCGAAGTGGGCAAGTATATTCACCGGTCAAAATCGTCTCGCTTTCGAAGATGGCTTCTCGCGGCGAGCGTGGTCGCAAACCTCGGTGTCCTTGGCATATTCAAGTACGCGAACTTCCTCCTTACCACGGCCAATGCTCTCTTTGTAAGTACAGGGTGGCATTTCCGGACGCTCGACATCGTTCTGCCGCTCGGGATCTCGTTTTTCACGTTTCAGAGCATGAATTACACGATCGACATTTATCGGAATAAACTCGCGCCGACAAAGCGTTACCGGGATTTTCTCTTTTTCGTTTCGTTTTTTCCCCATCTGATCGCAGGCCCCTTGGTCCGTGCGGCGAACTTCCTTCCTCAAGTGGCTCGCCCTGTCACGCTCCGGTGGCGGAATTTTGAATCCGGCATTTGGTTGTTTTCGCAAGGATTGGTGAAAAAACTTCTGATCGCCGATCGAATCGCCTTTTTTGTTGATCCCGTCTTTTCCGATCCCGCCAGTTACAGCGGGTCCACGCTGTTGCTGGCCGTAATTGCGTACTCGATCCAGATCTACTGTGACTTTTCCGGCTATAGCGACATGGCGATCGCCCTCGCCCGTTCGCTCGGGTTCACCTTTCCGGAGAATTTCCGGATGCCGTACCTCTCCCTGAACGTTACGGAGTTTTGGCAACGCTGGCATATCACGCTGTCCAACTGGCTTCGCGATTATCTTTATATTTCGTTGGGCGGCAATCGAAAGGGAAAGCGCCGAACGTACGTCAACCTTTTCATAACGATGGCCCTCGGCGGTCTTTGGCACGGCGCCAGTTGGAATTTCGTAATTTGGGGCGTCCTGCATGGGTCGGCGCTGGCCCTTCATCGAATGCTTTCGAGGGATCTTAAGACGCCCCTCCTCACGCACATGCCGAATTGGCTTGCATGGCTCCTCACATATGCTTTTGTCTGTTTCTGCTGGGTATTTTTCCGCGCTCCCACTCTTGTTGACGCCGCACTCATCCTGCGAAAGATCGTCACCTGGGATAGCTATGGCGTGGGCTGGTACTACACCGGCGTTCTACTCTGGATTCCCGTGATCATACTGGCGAATTGGATTGGAAGGCACAAAGGGCTCCCGCAACTTTCGCTCACCAGTTTTCGCGGCGCCTTCGCGTTGTTGATGATCGTTCTCGCCCTGATCGCCTTTGCTCCGCTCCAGTCCTCTCCATTTATCTATTTCCAATTTTAAACAATCTCCGTCCAATCCTGGCTCACTTGCCCCGGTGAAGCCCACACACGCGCTAAACGAGAGAAATTGGATTGTCCTTGGTAGAGCAAATGACCGCACTGCGTGAGCACGTAGAGATCGATAAGGCTTTCCTCCAAGACGCGCTTCAAATATTCCGGTTGGTTTTGAGAAGAGGCCCAATGATGGAGGCCCATCACGCCATTAATTTCGGGGAGGTGTTTGGGATAAAAGGCGAGAACTTCGGGGAATTCCCGTCGGAACTGCTGGAGAACGCCCGCGTTATCGGTGGCCAAAAACATTTGCTTCGCTCGGTTGAAGGGATCGCGTTTCAACCTCCCAATCAATTGATCCACGCCAGCGGCCGGCGATCGATCCGTATGTCGGACATGGACGCCGAACGTATCTTTGCCTATGTGAAGCTCTGTTGCAGCCTGCGTCACTTTCTTCTCAACGGCTTGGGTAAAATGAACATTTGTTCTCAAGATTTCCTCGTACAACGTGGGAACGAAATCGGCGCCGAATACGACATCTTCCACCATTCGCGCTGGATATCCGCCCGCCAAAGGTAAGGTCGCCCCGGTTGAGATTTCGGCGAGGAAACTCGGCCCCCGCCCTTTAGCAATCTCTAGTCTATGCTCAGGCTTAACGGGCCACACGCCGTTCACCGACCATCGACCGAACGTCAGGCATCGAACGAGTCTTCGTTTCCATTTCGGGTAGGCTACCGGCTCTTGGTACAGATCGTACGCAGCGGCTTCGGGATGATTTTTCCAGAGTGCTGGATAGACGGATTTCTGCGCTAACTCCGAAATGTTTCTCCAAGAGTCGGCGGTCTTTACGCCGGTGATCTGAAAGAATTCAAAGAATACATTCCGCCCTCTGGGTCCGAACAATCCGTCCGACCAATCCACAATCAGGGTCCGACCATTTCGAAGGCAGTATCCGATCGCCCATGCGAGCGTGATCAAACGATCGCCCAATCCGGCACAACCCTTAAGGACAAAATATCTTTCCTCCATGCGGCTAGCTCGTCGTCTCTTTGAGATATTCGAGAAGTCTCGCGGCCTGTGCCGCTGGACTGTAGTGATCTTTCGCAAACATACGGCCCTTTCGACCGATTTCGGAGATCTCCTGAGGGCTCATTCCGGCCAAGCGATCGGCTAATCCACGGACGTCGAACCGCTTGATTCCCAAGTAGTGCGCGCCGTCCGCCGGCATCGCCGGCATCCAGAAGTTCCAATCCTGGAGATCGATCTGGATGGGGCAAGCCCTGGAATAAAGGACCTCGTAAAAGCGAAAGCTGTCGTGCTGAAACAAAAATTGCTTCGAGGCTTCGTCGAGTCCCAAACCGTTTGCAATCTTCGACCCCCAGATAAACGGGCGACGGCGTATTTTGTCGAGGAACGAATAGGGCTGGTACAAGAGCGGGCGATACTCAAAATAACCGCAGATGGCTGAAAAGAGGAGATGGCGATTGAGCGCGTGGAAGTAATCGGGATCGTGGCGCTCCGTAGTTTGTTTCCAATAGATGTAATCCGGATCTTTCGCGTCCGCTTTCCAACCTGCGTGTCCCGAAGACAAACATGGTTTAAGTGGATAGCATTTGGACTGTTCCGAAAGAGCCGCGTGAAGGCGGCTTCGCACGTTATTGTCGGTGCGGGAATTGGACCCGATCACCGGATCTTGAGGCTCATCTTCCTTATAGAACCGATCGATGGCCCTCATGATGCGAGAGGTTAGGCCCATCGCCCAAGGTCGCATGTTCCGCCTATATTTGACGTTTCGGTAAAGGTTTCCCGAGGCAATCAACTCGAATCGTTCGTACGGCTTGTCCAGCCAGATCGGAGAGATCCAATCATTGCGATCCAGCAAGATATGGGGTCGATCTTTTCGGAAATTCGGATACCCATGTCGGAACAGTAGGTGGGCAAAGGAGGTGACGTAGCGATAATCGTAAACGGCGATGTCAAAGTCCGACTCGTCGTCTTCGGGGATTAGATAGCTGCTCACTTCAGGAATCTGCCAATAGTTCACGTTGCCGATCACCCGATGGCCGAGTTCCTGAAAGCCTTCCGCCAGGGCGACGATCTCATGGTAATACCGGTCCTTTCCATACGGGTAGACCGGCGTGACGAAGAACTTCGCGGTCAGTCGGGGCATCGATTCGTAAGGTTCACGTCCTTTCCCCCCGTTGTCAATTGAGCTTTCGAATCATTGGCACTATTCTAGGCGTCTATGAAGGCAGTCATCCTAGCCGGCGGACGAGGCACAAGAATCACCGAAGAAACGAACCTTAAACCCAAACCGATGATCGAGATCGGCGGCTTACCCATCCTATGGCACATCATGAAGATTTTTTCTTCTTACGGCGTAAACGATTTCATCATCTGCTGCGGATACAAGGGGTACGTCATCAAAGAATATTTTTCGAACTACTTCCTCCACACTTCGGACGTCACGTTCGATCTGGCAAAAAATAGAGTCGAAATCCACCAGAGCAAGTCGGAACCGTGGCGGGTGACGCTCGTGGATACGGGAGAACAGACGATGACCGGGGGGCGTCTTTTGCGAGTTCGGCCTTTTATCGGCGAAGAAGACTTCCTTTTTACGTATGGAGACGGCGTCGGCGACATCGACATTCGAAAACTGACGGCGTTTCACAAGACGCAGGGCACGCTGGCGACTCTTTCGGCGATGACGCTCCCTAGCCGTTTCGGGTCGTTGGCCGTGGCGGAAGGAAAGGCCACTCTTTTTCGGGAGAAATCCCCCGATCAATCAAGCCTCATCAGCGGCGGATTCTTCGTCCTGTCGCCTCGTGTGATCGACTATATCGAAGGGGATCACACGACCTGGGAACGCGAGCCGATGGAGCGACTGGCGAAGGAGGGTCAACTCTCCGCATTTGTGCACAAAGGCTTTTGGCATCCAATGGACACACTGCGAGATAAAGAAGTGCTGGAGGCTCTTTGGAACTCGGGAAAGGCTCCCTGGAAGATCTGGAAATGAACCCCGGCTTTTGGGGAAAGAAGTCCGTCTTCATCACCGGGCATACGGGGTTCAAGGGTAGCTGGATCTCTCTTTGGCTTCGTCGCCTCGGTGCCGAGGTGACAGGCTATTCTCTCCCTCCCCCCACACAACCAAACCTCTTTAGCGATTCGAACCTCGTGAAGGAGATGGATTCCATTACGGGTGACGTCCGCGATCTGCCAGCTCTCGAATCCGCCGTCTCCAAAGCACGGCCCGAAGTTCTGATTCATTTGGCCGCCCAGGCATTGGTTCGAACCTCTTATACCGATCCCCTCGACACGATTTCCACGAATGTCATGGGCACGGCGAACGTTTTGGACGTTTGCCGTCGAACTCCGTCCCTTCGGGCGGCGCTGATTGTTACGACGGACAAGTGTTACGAAGACAACCCGGCGAAGCGGCCCTATGCGGAGACGGCTCCGCTCGGCGGGAAGGACCCCTATTCAGCCAGCAAGGCCGCTGCAGAAATCGTAACGGCGTCGTATCGGAATTCGTATTTCAACGGAACTCAATTTCCGAAATCCCCAGCCATCGCAACATGCAGGGCCGGGAACATCATCGGCGGCGGGGACTGGGCCCAGGATCGTCTGATTCCGGATCTTGTACGCGCTTTTCAACAGAAACGCCCGGCACCCATTCGCAACCCGCATGCTGTTCGTCCCTGGCAGTTTGTCCTCGACGCGCTCCGCGGATATCTCATTCTGGCGGAAAAGGCGTTCACAATCGGCGCGTCCTTTGCGGAAAGTTGGAATTTTGGCCCCTCATCGGAAGAGAGCAGTAAGCCGGTGGGATGGATGGCGACTGAATTCGGTCGCCACTTCGATCCTCCCATTCAATGGCAGACGGATACGGCGAAACACCCCCATGAAGCAAAAACGCTCGAGCTGGACAGCTCCAAAGCCCGGGCGCGACTCGAGTGGAAAACCCAACTTACGATTCCCGAAATTCTCCAATGGACGGCGGAATGGTATCGCGACTCGTGGACGACTCGAGACGCCAAAACCATTTCCGAAAAGCAGATCCAACGCTATGAGAAACTAAAAAATGCCTGAGGCGGCCCCGCCCAAATGCCGACTCTGCCGGCAAATTCTCCGCACGACTTTTTGTGATCTCGGATCGGCCCCATTGGCTAACTCGCTCGTAGCGCCGCAGGACTCCCAGAAGAAGGAAGCGTTTTTCCCATTGCGCGTATACGTATGCGACCATTGTCTCTTGGTTCAGCTCGAAGAATTCCAGAGTCCCAACAAAATTTTCTCCTCTTATCCCTACTTTTCTTCGTATTCGGCCACGTGGGTAGAACATGCGAAGAAATTTGCTCAAAATACCGCGCGGCGCTTCGGTCTCGCAGCGACCAGTCTTGTCATCGAAATCGGAAGCAACGACGGTTACCTGCTTACCCATTTTCGCGAACTTGGTGTGCCCTCTCTCGGCATCGAACCCGCCTCGAACGTGGCGGATGTCGCTCGATCCAATGGAATCGAGACGATTTCCGAATTTTTCGGCTCGGCGTTGGCCTCCAAACTCGTGCAACAAAAGACCCGTGCCGATTTGGTGGTCGCCAATAACGTCATGGCCCACGTTCCCGATCTCCTGGATTTTGTCCGAGGCCTCGCAATCATCCTCGCCCCGGACGGAGTGATCAGTATCGAGTTCCCCCACCTTCTCCGCTTGATCCAAGATGTTCAATTCGACACGATTTATCACGAGCATTTTTCCTACTTCTCGCTTCGCTCCACCGAGGAAGCTCTGCGCACTTCCGGCCTTCGTGTGTTCGATGCGGAAGAACTCGGGACACACGGCGGCTCGTTGCGTATTTATGCCTGCCATAACGGAAGCGGCCACTCCACAACTTCCGAACGACTGGAGCTTTTGCGACATGAAGAAAAGAGAATGGGTCTGGACCAGCTGAGTACGTATGCGGGGTTCGAGGATCGAGTCCGCAGATTGAAACGCGAACTTCTAGCCCTCCTGGACACCCTTAAGCGCGAAGGAAAGACGATTGTCGGATATGGGGCCGCCGCGAAAGGAAGCACCCTGTTGAACTACTGCGGTATCCGTACAAACTACTTGGAGTACATCGTCGATCGCAATCCTCACAAACAGGGGAATCTCTTGCCGGGCGTGCACATTCCTATTGTTCCGCCTCAAAAAATATTCGAGACCCAGCCCGATTATCTGCTCATTCTGCCTTGGAATATCGCCTCCGAAATTACATCCCAGATGAGCGACATTCGAAAATGGGGAGGACGATTCATTATCCCCGTACCTCGTCCGACCGTGATGCCATGAAGTTCAAGAAGACAACGCTCGATGGGCTTTGGTCGATTTCTCCAGAACCTCGAGTCGATGACCGGGGGTTTTTTGCACGCACCTTTTGCGCCAAGGAATTTTCGGAGAACGGCCTGGAGAACCGACTTGTTCAGACGAATCTATCCTATAACAACAAACGGGGTTTGATCCGAGGCCTTCATTACCAATCCGAACCATATGAGGAAGCGAAATGCGTCTCGTGCGTTAGAGGCGCGATTTTCGACGTCGCCGTCGATTTGCGTCCCGGTTCGAGGACGTATCTTCATTGGTACGGGGTCGACCTCGACGCCGAACAGTCCAACATGCTCTATGTCCCAAAGGGATTTGCTCACGGATTCCAAACGCTTCAGAACGATGCGTTGGTTCTCTATTACATCTCCGAATTCTATCGTCCGGAACTTCAGCGCGGCATTCCCTGGAACGACGCCACCCTCAAGATATCTTGGCCGATTCCCAACCCCACGCTGTCGGATCGCGATCGGAATTTTTCTCCCCTCCAGCCATGAGGAAAATCCTCGTCACGGGCGCAAACGGCTTTATCGGACGTCATCTGAAGCCAATTCTGGAAAAGGAGGGATGTGAAATACACGCACTTTCCAGGTACCCCCTCGATTCAGAACACCCCGGGGTTAAATGGTATCCCTTCGATTTGCTCACAGGGAAACAGGATCAGCTCAAGGAGATCATCCAACGAATCGCCCCCACGGAACTCGTTCACCTCGCTTGGTGCACACAGCCCGGAGCCTTCTGGTCCGCCAACGAGAACCTCGTGTGGGTGGATTCAAGTTTGAATCTCGTTAGAGCCTTCGTATCAGCTGGCGGTAAACGAATACTCGTGACCGGGAGTTGCGCCGAATATCGGTGGAGCGACCAACTGATGGACGAAGGCGCAACCCCCCTCGAACCGCGCACGCTTTACGGCCAGTGTAAGAATCGCTTTCGGTCCGCCGCAAAAGAGATTTGCAATGCCGATGGCATCGAATTGGCATGGGTTCGGCTATTCAACATGTACGGCCCGCACGAGCATCCAAAACGCCTTGTGAGCTCCGTCATTCAAACACTTTTGTCGGGAAACGTGGCGACCTGCTCGTCGGGAACTCAGACTCGCGACTTCACTTACATTGAAGATGTGGCCCAGGCCCTCTGCGACATCCTCTCTAGTAAATTCGTCGGAGCCGTGAATTTCGGTTCGGGTCAGCGTTTTACTGTTCGTCACGTGGTCGAACGAATCGCCGGGATTTTGGGGGCTGTGGACAGGGTCCGATTCGGGGACACGGTCCCTGCAGGAGAACCGTTATATCTCGTGCCTTCGCTCGACCGCCTCCATGAGATTACCGATTGGTCTCCTCGACACGATCTCGAAACAGGCCTCGCTCATACTATAAATTGGTGGCAGAATCATTCGTCCGATGCGCCTCGTCATTGACACGGATCGTCGCACAATTACTCGCGAGGCAGGCGGGGAAAGCCGAACGGTTCCGCTTTATTCCCAAGAAGCTCTTGAGTGGCTTTCACAACAATGGTTGCGCGTCGGGTGGGATCAAAAGTACACGTATACGTTCAGTTGGTTCGGCCGGCCGATCATCCAACTCCCCGAAGATATTGTCCGAACACAAGAAGTCATCTTCCAGCTGCGTCCGGATCTTATTATTGAGACGGGCGTGGCCCACGGAGGATCTCTTGTGCTTTACGCAAGCCTCCTTAAAGCCATCGGGAACGGCCATGTCGTCGGGATTGACATAGAAATTCGTCCCCATAATCGCAAGGCTATCGAAAAACACGAATTGGCCTCGATGATCACCCTTTTGGAAGGAAGTTCGACGGACAAAACCATTGTCCAGCAAGCCAAGGACCTTGCCAAGGGTGCCCGTACCGTCCTCGTGTTCCTCGACTCAAATCATTCAAAGAAACACGTATTGGAAGAGCTCGAAGCCTACAGCCCGTTCGTATCGCTCGGTTCTTACATCGTGGCGACCGACGGAATCATGAAGGACCTTACGGACGTACCCCGCGGGAACTCTTCTTGGATAAGCGACAATCCGTACGAGGCGGCCGCCGAATTCGTCAAGGAGCACCCTGCCTTTCGAATCGAGCGGCCGAAGCCCCCCTTCTCGGAAAGCAACCTCGATATCGAAGTTACGCATTGGCCGGGGGCGTGGATTAAGAGAGTCTCCTGAAAGAACGATTAAAAACATTCTTTCAACGTTTTCCGCTTTTGGTCAGCTTCGTCCGTTGGCTTCGAAAGGCGGAATTCGAATGTTACACCGCCTTGGCCCGCGTTCTCTTCCACTTTGTGAACCGTCGCGAGCTTTTTGAAGGTAGAAAATATGACGTCCGGTTCTTTGGCGATGCAGAAACCATCTCCGGTACGCACGCCACATGGAAAAAGATTGGACTCGAACGCCCGTTTTATTGGGAACGTCTTTTTCAAAAGCCGCTCACTCTCCATCGCCCCTTTTTCGTCGTTCTGCCTCGCGGCGAATTGGTCGGGAAAAAGGCGGTTGCCCTGGATCCATCGGGAAACATCCTTCTTGAATCCACCGTTTTTCAGATGGAGTATTTTCGAAAAACCTACGACGCTCGTTTCATTCTTCGACGGCGGCGAATCGAAGCGATTGAATTCCCCTTTCCGGCGATCAGCCTAGTCTCTTGGCACGAACGCTCTTACGGCCATTGGACAGGCGAAGCTCTGGCGCGCTTTCTCGCCTATCCGGAGGTCGAAAAGGCGTTCGGCCGGGATGTCCGGGTCGTTATTAGTGGAACGCCTTACCCATTCCAGCGTGACACGTTGACCGAGCTCTTTGGAATTCGGCCCGAGCAGTTTCTGCCGTGGGCCTATACGCGGGCGGTTTTTAAGAAGCTCATCGTGCCCGGATACCGGCATCGGAGAGACGCCGAAACGATGAACAGCGACGTCAACTCCCTTGAAGCCTACCGCGAGCTCCACAGGCGATCAAAAGCGATCCCGGTCACCGGTACTTTTCCGAAAAACTTCATCATTAATCGGCAGCCGATCCATGGCCGCAGCATTTTGAACATTGATCACTTGCATGACGCCCTTTCAGACCTCGACTTCACCGTCCTCGATACGGAAGGGATGCCGTTTCGAGATGAGGTGGGCTTATTTCGAAACGCGGAGAAAGTCGTTTTGGTTCACGGATCCGCATTTCCAAATCTTATCTATTCGGACCACGCCCGAGTGATCGATCTTTTGCCCGGTGGATTCGAATGGGATCAAAGCCAATTGTTCTTCTACCAGATCTCCCGCGCGCTCGGTCTAATACATCACGTGGTTCCCATCGGTCCGATCAAAACCCGGGATAATGTTAGGTTAACTTCCGAAGAAATTGGAAGAATCCGAAAGGCATGCGCTGAAATTTGATTAGGGACCCACTGAACCACTAGAGCGTATTTGCTCGTCAAGAATACCCAACTTCAAAAACTCATGTGGCTCGTAGAGTTGGCCGTCATACATCACACGATCCATCGGTCGTAGCCTGAAATAATGATCGTACGTTTCGAGATTGGGCCGTTTGTCTCCATAGAGCGGCAACAGACGATAAATATAAAGAAGGTACTCGCGAGTCTCCTTTGTTCCTTTTGTCGCAAAATACTTAAACGGAGAGATCGGTTCGATATCCATCCCCGCGGCGAGATATCCAAGCTTGTTTCCTGGAACGTAAATGAGGGGCTGAAACCACTTCACGTCGTACGTCTCGACCTCCCTTTGGGTTAAAACGTATCCTATTCGAATCCTGCGCCCTTCCCGGGCGAGATCCGTTACGATTCGAGCCGTCTCCGGCTCGATCGAGTGCCGCGCGGCATAGACGTGCCCTAAACTTTGACTCCAGTCGACATCGAATCCCCACATCGAATGAGTCGAAGTTATGACGGCGATAAAGCATGTTCCGATCACGGTCGCCGCCATCGAACGTTTCGAGTTCAAGGTTAGGCGTGAAATCATCGGTATAAGCGCATACCAACAGGCCACGTATCCGATGTACGGAAATTGATAGGTATTTTCGTTCGTCGGTACGGCCTGAAAAACCGCAATCCCCGCGGCGGTCAGAAAAAGTGACATCCATAGAGCAGGGCCAAATGTTTCGTGTTCAACACTATTTTTGCGTTCGAACCACTTCACGAGGACCCAGGCCAGGCCAACGAAAAGCGTGACCCGAGCCATGAGGGAAAAACTGATCCAAAGAATCGGCTTGGAAAGTCGAAGCCACCCCAGGACGATGGAGCTTAATGAAGGCATAGCATCCAGGTTCGTAACTTTCGCTTGGGTGACTTTATAAAAAAGTGCAATGTACGCGGCGTTCAATATTGTGGCCGCCAGAATTTTTATCATGAAATGATCACGGTCTTTTCCTCGAACGACACGGTACGCGGCGTACAAAAAGATCCCTGTGAATACGGCGGGGGCCGTCGTGATCGACACAACCGGAAGGTAGAGCAGACACAAAAGAGCAGACCGAACGTCGTTGACGCCCAATCGCCCGAAAACGGGCACCAAGAAAAGAACGTACGTTAAAAAATTAGGTCGTATCCATACGTCCGCGTAGATCGGCCAAAAGTCGCTTCCAATATTAAGGGCGTGCCACGTTTGCGTCAGCGAAAGAAAAAACGCAACGCTTCCGGCGGCCGCCCATTGTCCAATTGTCTTTGGTCGCACGAGAATGACGATTCCGAGAAGACCTAGGGCTTGCAGCCAAGCATAGACGCCGTGAATCAATACGACGGACTCCGGCATCCGGAGACCTTGGTAGAGGATATTCCCCAGCCAAAATTCGAAATAATGGTACGGAGAGGTTCCAACAAATTCCGGCACAATCTCGTTGAAAAAGTGAAACCAATTCTCAACTCCGTAGACGGAAAGATCGTGGATCCGTTTGGCGTAGATCAGGACATCATTTTCAATTGTTTCGGGATAGACGTGAAAAAGACGGACAAGGCTCACGAGCAGCATTGTAACCATCATCCATAGGAGGAAGCGGCCACCGTCCTGCCAGTGCGGACGCTGAAAAGTCGGCTTTGCATTCGGCGAGAGAAGCCAAACGGAAGCCGCGCTGACAAAAAAAGCCGTGTGAATGGTGACTCCCTTCGTCACCCACATCGCCCAGACTGTTGTTAGGCCTATGAGCCCGGAAAGAATAACCAGAAACGTCTGTTCGTATTTATTTTCGGAACCCCAAGGGAAAATGAACGGCTGCAGAAAACGCCCAAGAAGGAGACTGACCGCGCTTATGAATGTTGCCAAAACCGACAGCCATAAAATCTCAAAAACAAATGGCATAAGAATTCGAATGCGCTCTCATACCCTTATCGTTTTTGTTAGACGCTAGCCAATTATTAGGATTCAGTCCGTAGTCCTGGCCTCCACAAATCGGAAAATACGAGGGCAAGGAATTCGGACGCTCACCGCGGAGGGTATGCTTCCGGACTGCGAGATCTATCTTTCCGGGACATTTTATTCCTTAGCTGAAATCGGCCGAGGCAAAACGGTTTTGGATATCGGTTGCGGCCACGGATTTAATAAAGAGGTGATCGAAGCAGCCGGAGGGCGTTGGATCGGAATCGATCCGTTTCGTGGCGGAGGCCAATCCGCCATCGCCGACGCAATGTTCTTGCCTATAATGGAGAGGTCCATCGACGTTGTGGTCGCGGATTCGGTATTGGAGCATATTCCCAATCTTTCTCGCGCATTCGCGGAGATCGCTCGTGTCTTGAAACCTGGAGGAAAGTTCGTTGGATACGCGGCTTTTCTGGAACCGTATCATGAAATATCGTATTGCCACGTTTCCTATTCGGCGCTGGAATATTTTGCCCTGGAAAGCGGAATGAAATTGCGGAAACTTTTCGGCGGGGGCCGATACGGTATCGGCGTGCAGATCGCCTCCTTGATCTGGCCGCTCCGCATTCCATTTCTACAAACTCTGGTAAGTGCCTTAATCAATACGCTCCTCCGTTTTAAGTTGGTTTTTGGATTTTTCTATTTGATTCTGAGGCGCAGACAAGAGCTCTCCGACGCTTGGAAAAAAGCGAAACAGTATTATGTATCTCAAAAGCTGGGTTACTCTCAGGGGTTCAGTTTTCTGATTGATAAGCGGTGAGTGCGGTTAGCTTCCCACGTGGGCCAACCAAGACTCCAGAACGAAGAGAGACCAGACCGGTTCCCATCGCCCCTTCGACGAAATGAAATCCTTCTTCAATTCCTCAACGCGGTCCCACCGAAACAACCCGCGGCTTTCGATCCGTTGTTTTGAAAGCGCGTGATCCACGCGATCCCAAAGCCGCCCCCGCAGCCATGACTCAATCGGCACCGTAAATCCTCGCTTCGGGCCGAGGACTCCTTTGGGCAAAAGCCTCTTTGCGATTTCTCGCAATATTCTCTTATTGATTCCCCGGTCGTACTTATAGGGGTCCGGCAAGGAAAGAATGAACTCTACCCATCGATGATCGAGATAGGGGACGCGCACTTCAAGACTGTTAGCCATACTCAATGCGTCAATGTCCCGTAATAAAGGTGCCTGAAGATAGACATTGAGTCCGTGAGATATAAGTCTCCTCTCAAGGGTCGCTCCCGCCATTTTTCGTTCCATCCATTCCCACGCCGGTTCGCATCCGGTAAACCCGGCTGGTTGTTGAAGTTGTTTCTTATCGGCTTCGGAGAAAATCGAAAAACCGACCCTTTCGAGCCGTTGGCCCAAAGAAAGTGAAAGTAACGCCGCAACATCACGGGGGGAGCGCTTGCCCGTGCCGAAAAGCACCGACAGAAGAAGGGTTCTTTGAATTGTAAGCGGAAGCCAGGAAGTGAACGTTTCAAATTGCTGCAACAATAAGAGCGGTCGAACATAAGAGTAACTGAGAAACAGTTCATCCCCTCCCAGCCCGGACATGGCCACCTTTACATGTTTGGCCGCCGCTTCCGAGACAAGAAATGTATTCCAGCCGTCAAAGGAAGGTTGGTCCAGCGAAGAGATATACCGGTCGAACGTATCCACCGCTTTCGCCGGAGAGATCACAACCTCTTCGTGTTGAGTTCCTAAGCGGTTTGCAACTGCTCTTGCAATGGCACGTTCGTCCTCAGGAGAATCGGGACGACGTTCCCATCCCACGGTGAGCGTGCGGACATCTCCCTGATGAACTCGCTTCATCAAGGCGGCCAGGAGCGACGAATCGATTCCACCGCTCAGAAATACGGCGATGGGTGTGTCGGCCAGGAGATGCGAGGCTACCGTTTTCTCGAGTAAGACCTCCGCCTTTTCAACGGCTTTCTCAAACGTTAAGTCGGCTCGCGGCTCGGCAAGAATGAGGTCGTTGGCCGACCAATATCTCTTTGACTGGCTTGAGCGTACTTCGGAAGACGATGGATCAATTTCGTAAGTTCGAATCTCCGCGGGCTCCAATCCTCGTACGTCTTTGTAGAACGTATGCGGGGCAGGCGCGCCCTGTAAGGTCAAATAGAAGTGAATGGCGCACGGATCGAGTGACGGTGAAAAGGTCGGCAAGCGACGAAATGCCCGCAGCTCCGAAGCGAAGAACACTTGCCGATCTCGTTCCCACACGTAGAGCGGTTTGATTCCAAGGCGATCGCGGGCCAGGATGAGCCGAGATTGCTCCGTATCCCATAGGACGATGGCGAACATTCCTTGAAGATGCTCGACAAAGCGATCTCCCCATTCTTCATACGCGTGAACGATGGCCTCCGTATCGCTTCTACTTCGAAAGGAATGACCGTACCGAATCAACTCGTCCCGCAATTGAGGAGAGTTATAGATCTCTCCATTCTGAGCCACCCAGATGGTTCCCGTTTCATTACAAAGAGGCTGGCGACCTCCGCCGATATCCACAATCGCCAGACGGGCCGTTCCGAAGGCCACGCGGCGATCCTCATAGAAATGCTGATCGTCGGGGCCTCGATGGAGCATGGAGTCGATCATCGCACGAACGTTCTCGGCACTGGGGCGTCCGATCGAACCGGCAATTCCGCACATAGCGTCAGTTTAGCTGCCCGGGCTTTCCAGGGGAACATTTCACGCCGGTGATGAGAGGTGATAGGATTTCAATTAAACACATGCCGCAAGCACCGGAGAAAAGGGAATGGGAGCTCTGGAATTCGCCCCAAATTGTGGACACGCTCAAAAAGGAGTGGACGGAACGCGCCTCCGCGAAGGAGCGCGAACTATTTTACGGGGAAATCCGGGCTCTCAAGTCCTCCGGAAGCACCCTCCTCGATTTTGGATGCGGCATCGGTCATGACGCACCGGAGTTCGTCCGTCAGGGTTGGACATATACGGGCGTCGACCGAACCGATGCGATGCTTGCCGTAGCCCGGCGAGATCACCCCGAACTCACTTTTCAAAAGGAAGATCTTTTCAACGCCGCGCTGCCGGACAATAGTTTCGATTTCGTGGTATCCAACGACGTTCTCGTGCACCTGCCGGATCATATCGTTCCACTCCAAACCTTGTACCGAGTGGCGCGAAAATATGTGGTCGTTAAACTCTGTTATCTGACGGAGAAGCGCTTCGGGTTGTTCTACCCTCCGCACCGTATCGAACGTGACCCTCAGGGGTTTGTTCTTCGTTATTTCAACCCTCGTGCGTTCGTCCGAGAGATTAATCAAATTTTGCACCCAATATCGGTTCGAGCCGTCATCCAGCCCCGCGTAAACACGACCGATGGTCATCATGGCGTCTTCGTAATTCGAAAAGAGTGACCCAACTTCGCGTCGCCGTCGTCTTCGAAATTCCGACACCCTACCGTCAGCCGGTTTTTGAGCGATTGGCCCGCGATGAAAACGGGACATATCGATTTTTCTTCCTCGCCCGCACGCAAGAGGACCGGCTTTGGAAAATGGAATCTACATCCGGGCTTCCGGCCACCTACCTTCCGGGCCGCCAAATTTGCCTCAAGGGACACCACACGATTCATTTAAATTGGGGGCTCAAGGGTCTTCTATTGAATCCACCCTTTGATGTTTATGTTTTAGGCGGATATGCACAACCGGCGATCTGGAAACTTCTTCGATGGTGTTGGAAATCCGGAACACCTTATGTCATGTGCTCGGAAAGCCACCTTAGAAAGAAGCGACCCCTATGGCTTCGTGGGATCAAGGGTCCCTGGGTCCGAAAAGTTTACGCCCGATCGAGTGCCAACCTCGTCACCGGATCGGAAGCTCAGGCCTACGCCGAGCATTACGGCGCAAGGAGAGAATCCATCTTTCGCTTCCCAAATTCCATCGATGGACCCGAATACGCGGCTCGCGTGGACCAGGAGCGAGTTCATCAACAAGCGCACCGGAAAACACTAAGACTTTCGCAAGGTCCGATCACTCTATTCGTCGGCGCGCTGAATTATCGGAAGGGAGTGGATTTGCTCATCGCGGCCTTTCGCGAGGTTGCATCAAGAATTTCAAACAGCTCCTTAGTCTTGGTTGGAAACGGTAGCTGGGAATCGGCGCTGCGAACCCAGGTCGAACAATCCGGACTTTCGAAACAAGTAACCTTTCTGGGTTTCGTTCAACCTTCAGACCTGCCTAAAATCTACGCGTGCTCAGACCTTATGGTACTTCCCTCTAGGGAGGAAACGTTCGGTGCCGTCATTTGCGAGGCTTTGGCTGCCCGGCTTCCCGTCATCACGACCGACGCCGTCGGAGCCGCCCGAGATTTCGTGATATCCGAGAAAACCGGCCTCGTCGTTCCATCCGACGACGCACCTTCTCTTGCCACAGCGATGCTTCGGCTCTTGTCAGACAAAAATCTTCGGTCAAACATGAGTGCCGCGGCTCATGCTCATATGCAACCGTGGACGCACGATCGCATGGCCGCCGAGTTACGCAATTCCGTTCGGGCAGCGCTCGCATGAGGGTCAACGCCGTTTACCAGATCCTCGAGCGGCCGAAGGTCTATTTGAGTATCGGCGCCGTTCAATGGTCGAAAATAAACCAAGGCTCCCGGGGCCGCATTTATCTCCTCGCGCACCCGATATGGGCTTTCGGTGGAAGAAGCATCTATCTCTACTTCAAGCACAAGTTTTCTCTGGCAAGACGTAACGTAAAGCTGATTCTACTCAATAATTCCGCATCGGAAGATCGGATGACCAAGTGTCTGGGGTTTGAAAGCTATCTCATTAATCACAATATTCACGTTTCCGAGAGCGATTTCAGAGTCGAACCGCGGCCAAAAAAATACGATGCGGTCTACATGGCGCAGGCCAAGCCATTCAAAAGGATTCACCTGGCGCGCCAGGTTCGGAGTTTGTATGTGATCACCTATTTTTGGCCCGATGTGCGGGACAAGAATGGACTCTGGGACCTGCATGCATTCGAGCCCTCGGTCTCCCACGCTGAATTCAACCGGGACCGCATCTCGGCTTCGGAGATCAATCGCATTCTTAACGAGAGCTACTGCGGCTTGGCCTTGTCGCGGAAAGAGGGGGCCATGTTTTCATCGATGGAATACCTATTTGCCGGATTGCCGATCGTATCGACGAAATCCATTGGCGGTCGCGATTTTTTCTTCGATGATCGCTTTGTGCGAATCGTTAAGAGCGATGCCGAACAGGTCAGCGAGGGAGTGGCGGAGTTCAAGCGCCTCAAACTCGACCCTCACATCATTCGAAAGGTTACGCTGGAGAAAGTCATGAAATCGAGAAAAGACTTCTTTGATGTTGTGTGCGACATCGCGAAACGGGAAGGTGCGCCCCTCGACGAGAGTTTCGAAGCGTTTCATAATCGGATCTGGGGAGTGGACGCACTCGAAAAACTCTCGGTCATAATCTCGTGATTCAACTTGTCTGGAGAACGTTTGGCCGGTCGATGACGCTGATTCCGGCGCATTATCGGCGGCAAAGCTACGGGATAGCGGCCTTATTACTGACTCAGAGTTTTCTGGATGTTCTGGGCCTCGGATTGATCGTCTCGCTTGCACCCATGCTTTTCGATCGAGAACGGGTGATGCGCTTCTCCCTGTACAAGAGAATCAATTACGCTCTCGGGGAACCCACGTATCAAACGACGCTGGTCGTCGCCCTTGTGATTATCGTCGTCGCCTATGCCGTTAAGAACGCCATTTCCATCTGGATCGCTCACCGGCAAGCTCGATTCGCATTTAATATTTATCATTCGTTGACCACGCGCCTTCACAAACTCTCTTTCGACCGTGGCTATCTTTATTTGAGGAAAAGGAACTCTACCGAAGTCGTCCGTGACGTGGCCGCGATTCCGGGACGCTTTTCAGAGAACATTTTGCTTCCTTTGCTTCTGTTTTTGAACGAAGCGCTTGTCCTGCTCGTGGTTGTTCTGTCTGTTCTATGGCTGGATCCTTATGCCTTCGTCTTTGTGGCCTTGATTGTGCTGCCGCCTTCATTGGTTTTTTTCCACCTGGTGAAAAACCATGTGTCGCAAGTGCAGGAGCGGGTGAACCTTTTGAGCGCGCAACTACAGAAGAGTCTATTTGAATCCATTTTCGGCTACGCAGATGTGCGAACGACGCGCACTCAAGACTATTTCTTTTCCCGCTATTCCGCCTTGGTCAAAGACTATTGCGGGTGCCTTCGTTTGAGCACCGTCTATAATGTCCTGCCCGGCCGCCTGCTAGAACTGTTCTTTGTTCTCGGAGTCGTGTCGCTCGGTGCATATATCGCGTTTCGAATTCAGGACGCAGGTCTAGCCACGACGTTTCTTGCAACATACGCGATTGCCGCCTATCGAACCCTCCCTTCGATTAACCGCATGACGCTTGCACT
>DATDPG010000077.1 GCA_035292885.1 Bdellovibrionota bacterium
ACCTTCATGGTCATGATTCCTTCGATCGGTTTCGGTCTCCAGTTCTTGATTTCATCCTGGTTTGGAGTGACGGGGGACGCGATGTACTTCTCGATAACTCTTTGGTCTCGGGATTTTTCAGTCAATCCTGACCCGCCATGAGCCGAATTGGCTTCACAACCACCATCCGCTGTCGCCGCAGTTCGATCTTCATTCGTGAATTCTTGCGCTCCGGGATTGATGACGAATTTGAGCCTATAGGTTCTGCCGCCAGTAAATTTTCTCGTCTTTAAAGCCTCCACGCGGATATCCATGAGACCGTCTTTCACAGATGGATCACCAGCTGCAGTTTCCCAAGTTTGCATGATCAAGGCGTGGTCGAGACGGTCTAGTTCCAACATCTTCGGGTCGATGTGGGGCTTCCGCGTATTGACGTAGGGTTCCAGTTTGATGTCCATGAAGTTCAGTAACTTTTCGAGTGGATCGTTAGAGGCTGGATTTTGAGCTGCGGCCGGCCTTGCAGTATTGGCCGCGATAAGAAATGCGATTGCGCCAATGCTTAGGGTCCTGAGCGTGGGGTTCGTGTTCATGGTACTTCCTCGTTGTATGATTCCATTTCTTGACGCGGTGCAATAACACAACTAATGCGCGGCGTCAACAGGGACTCTTTCCGAGTCCAATTTTCCCTATTCGGGTCCATGGTCTATCGAATTAAGCAATTCCCGTTCCATGCCATCCGCTTGAATTAATTAGAAATATTTATGGGTTCATGCAGGGAAAGTGCGTCGGACGCGCCTCAACCTGGGACACGTGCTCTTCAGCCCTGGGTCGCCTGGAGTTGGGGCTATTTGCGCGGCATTGGGGTGAGTCAGCCATAAACCTAGAATCAGTTTCTACTTTGATATGGGGGGGACGGAATCCAGAAGTGTGAAGAGTTCTCGTTCGATCATCTCTCCGAAAATCGCATACGTGCCGTTCGATGGCTTTACAAATAGGAGATTGGTCGGCGTTCCCCATTTCCGTGTGTCGCCCAGTTTCGTTCGTACCCGGTAATGATACGTAGATTGGCGGACGTCGGAATCTTTCGACCAGCTTTCCATGAGGAGAGGGAAGGGAAGTTTGTATTTGTCCACGAACTTCCGAACCTCGTCGGGCGATCCGTACTCGCTGACCAAAACGATTTTGAGCCCCTTCTTGCGGTAACGCTCATTTAATAGCGGAAGGAATGAGGCTTCGTTGTTGCTGTTCTCGCACCACGGCGCGAAGAAGCTCACCAATAGGAGGTTGTTTTGATCCCGAAGCGCGCTCAGCTTGACGGTGGTTTTTCCGCCCGGAGCGAGAAATTCGGCGTCGGGAAGGCCGGTGGCGACCTTTTGGACGGAGGCATATTCGTGGTCGTCGAGCGGCGCGGAAACGGCCGAACCGCTGATCAGCGCCGCCAGGACGGAAATACGAACGACGTAAAGGGCGTTCTCCACGGCCGGAACAATAACTCTTTTTAAATGCGGTTCAATCCGTCGACGGAGGAAAACTCCCGCGGTATCGTGGCGCCGAAATGCAAGCGATGGTGTGCGAAAGACAGGCGGGAATGGAAAATTCCCCGCTCCACCTTCTCGTACTCCCGCCGCCGGAACCGGGAGCAGGAGAGATTCGTGTCCGGATTCGAGCCTGCGGGGTCTGCCGGACCGATTTACACGTGATTGAGGGGGATCTTCCATCCAGGAAGCTTCCGATCGTTCCGGGGCATCAGGTGGTCGGCGTTGTCGATCAGAAGGGCCGGCTGACGTCGAAGTTTAAGAAGGGGGATCGCGTCGGAATCGCTTGGCTTCGATCGACCTGCGGCCAGTGTGAAGACTGCCGAAGGGGAAACGAGAATCTCTGTGAAATGTCGCGCTACACGGGATACGACGCCGACGGCGGTTACGCCGAGTATGCCGTGGTTCCTGAACCCTACGCGTACAGGATTCCGGACAGATTTAAGGAGGATGAGGCGGCGCCGCTTCTTTGCGCGGGGATCATCGGCTTTCGCGCGTTCAAACGATGCGACGTCGGACCGGGTGCGCGTCTGGGGCTTTTCGGGTTCGGATCTTCCGCGCACATCACGATTCAGGTGGCGCGGCACTTGGAGTGCGAAGTGTATGTGTCGACGAGGGGAGCGAAGCACCGAAAACTGGCGAGCGACTTAGGCGCCCGCTGGGTCGGGGAGGCGGACGAGATTCCGCCGGTGAAACTGGACGCGGCGATTCTTTTTGCCCCCGTCGGCAACCTGGTGCCGCCCGCTCTGCGCTCGCTGGGAAAGGGGGGACGACTCGTGAGCGCCGGAATTCATCTGACGACGATTCCCGAGATGACCTACAAGGAGCATTTCTTTCATGAGAAAGTCTTTACGAGCGTCGAATCGAATACGAGGCGGGACGGAGAGGAGCTGCTCACGTTAGCGGCGAAAATCCCCGTGCGCGCGAGGGTGGAGATCTTTCCGCTTGACGAAGCTAACCGTGCACTATTATTGCTGAAACAGGGAGCCATAGAAGGGACGGCCGTTTTGGTTCCCTCTTCAAATAGTTGAAAAGGGGGGACCGAAAACGCTATAAACATCGGCTCGGCGCAAATTAGCGCATTAGTTGAACCGGAGGGTTGCTATGACGAAGAAAAAGCTGGATATGTTTCGCGGGATCATCACCGGTCGGATGAACGAGCTGGTCAAACAGGCGCGCGCGTCGCTGGGGGATCTGACGGAGGCGCAGGAGAACTACGCCGATATGACCGACCAAGCTTCCGCGGAAATCGACCGTAACTTTTTACTTCGGATTAAAGACCGCGAACGCAAGTTGATCCTCAAAATGAAAGAAGCTCTCGAGCGGATTGATGACGGCAGCTTCGGCGTTTGTGAAATCTGCGGGGAAGGCATCGATGAAGAGCGGCTTAAGGCCCGCCCGGTGACCACCCAGTGTATCGAGTGCAAGACGGAGATGGAGGAGCAAGAGCGTCGGATGGAGGCATGAAGCCCCGCACGGCGGTTATTCCTGCGGCCGGTCTCGGCACTCGGTTTCTCCCGGCCACCAAAGTTGTTCCCAAAGAGCTTTTGCCGATCGTCGATCGGCCCGCGTTGGAGTACGTCGTCGATGAACTCGCACAGTCCGGGATCGACGAAATCATTCTGGTCATCGGTTCCGAAAAAGAATCGATCTTTGAACATTTCTCCATGGGGGGCCCGGTGGAGCAACTTCTCGAAGCGAGAGGGAAGCTCGACCTTTTGAAACGTCATCGCGAACTCCTCAAGAAGGTAAAATTCCGCAAAGCCTATCAACCGGAGCCGAAGGGACTCGGCCATGCGGTCTGGTGTGCGAAGGAAGAGGTGGGACACAGGCCTTTCGTGGTCGTGTTGCCCGATGATCTGATTCGATCCAACGTGCCGTGTGTCCGCCAGCTGATCGACGTGACGGCCAAAGAGGGTTGTTCGGCGGTCGCCGTGGAGAGGGTGGCGGACGACGCCGTCAAATCCTACGGGATCGTCGCGGGGCCGGATATGGACTCCGGGAAACCTTTTCGCGTGGAAACGATCGTCGAAAAACCGTCCCCGAAAGAGACTCCGAGCCGGTGGGCGATCGTGGGACGCTACGTCTTGGACCCGGTAATTTTTTCGGCGCTGGAGAAGATTGATCCCGGCGCCATCGGCGAAATTCAGTTGACCGACGGGTTGGCGGAATTGGCTCGAAGCAAGGGCCTTGTGGCGGTTCCGTTTGAAGGGAGGCGTTTGGACGTCGGCCAACCGCCCGGATATCTCGAGGCCAATATGATCTACGCCACGGATCGAAAAGATTTGGCGCCGATCGTCCGGCGTCTCGCGCGGGAAATTGTGGGCGAAAAATGAAACGGGCTCGATGGGTGATTCCGCTTATTGTGCTCCCGACGCTGGCAGCGGCGTTTGTTCCGCCCCCTTCGTTTGTCATCAACAAATGGGTGGGGAGAACCAAATCCGTAAGGACGATTCACGTCCGGCAAAAAACCACGCTGTATGAAAACGGTCAGCCGGCCGGATCGCTGGACGAAGAACTCTGGATGAAACGCCCCGGTCTCTATCGAAAGACCATGTCGTACGCCCAAGGAAATGTGGACTGGATCGTCGGTCCTCAAAAAGCGGGGCGACTGTTTCAGGGGAAATTCGACGTAGTCCCGCCGATGGAAGTGATGGGTGCCGCCGGTCTTTTCTACGTGTACGGGGACTCCAAGCGACTGACGGCCGGTTTTCGACAGGCCGGTGTGACGAGTGACGTGGCTCGATGGGTCCTGCGCGACCGCGAAGTCGGTTTCGAAATCGGGGACGCCGCCGGATCGCGCGTGATATTCGCCAAGAACGAAAACCGGCCGATGGCCGCGGAGTTGGGCGGAAAGAGCCACCGATTCTCGATTTCCAATCCTCCCCGATTCCGAATTCCATACCCCGAGATCATCGAAGTGTCGGTTCAGGGAAAGCTGACGGAGCGGACGGAGATCACCAGCGTGGATGTGGACGGGCCCATCGCGGACTCGCTCTTCGAGGTTCGCTCCGCTTCTCCCAAGCGATAGGACGTTGGATTCCATTCTTGGTTCGTTCCGGATAAAGAGGGTGCGTGGCGCGGTTTGTGGAAGTGGCCTTTCCACTCCCTCTCGATTCGACGTTTACGTACGACGTACCCGATGAGGCGGGATCCGTAACCGTAGGACAGCGGGTCCTGGTCCCGTTCCGACATCGGTCGATGACCGGTTATGTCGTCGCTCTCCCCCCGTCCGCGGGGGAAGTGAAGACCAAATCGATTGAAGCCATTTTGGATGATATTCCGATTCTGACGCCGTCGCTCATGGCCCTGGCGCGAAAGATGGCGAAGCACTACGGCGTTTCTCTGGGGGAGACCATCCAGACGATGTTGCCGCCGGGGCTCATCCGGCAAACGCGGCGGCGTCTTGCGGCCACCGACCAAGAAGGGGAACCCACCGATCTGGAGGCCCGCCGTTGGCTCGCGAGGATTCGAAAGAGCAGGGGGCTTGATTGGGTCGCTACCATCCGGCGGAATCCCGCGGCAACCCGTACGCTTCGAAAGCTGGAGCGGGACGGATGGATTCGGATCGAAAGTTTCCTTCGCCCGGAGCGTGCGCGCGTAAAAAAGCGGACTTCCGAGGCGGCGTACGACGCCACGTTCGTGAACGCACCTCCCGTCGTGCTATCGCGACCGCAGACGGCGGCGGCCGAGCGGATCTACTCGGCTCTGGAAAAGGGACAACACGAGAAATTTCTTCTCCACGGAATTACGGGGAGCGGAAAGACGGAGATCTACCTTCAAGCCGCTCAAAAGGCGCTGGGTCAGGGGAAAACGGTTCTCGCGTTGGTTCCCGAGATATCTCTTACGCCTCAATTTGTCGGGCGTTTCCGGGCGCGTTTCGGCGAGAGGATCGCCGTTCTGCACAGCGGACGGTCGGAAAGCGAGCGTTTAGCGGAATGGAAGCGGATCCGGCGAGGGGAAGCCACGGTGGTCGTCGGTGCCCGGAGCGCCGTGTTCGCTCCGCTCGAAAAAATCGGTCTCTTCGTGATCGACGAGGAACATGACTCCTCGTACAAACAGGAAGAGGGGCTGCTCTATCACGCTCGGGAACTGATTCGCGAGCGGTCGGAAACCGAGCGGGGCATACTCTTATACGGTTCGGCGACCCCATCTCTCGAGACTTTCAAAGCCGCGCATCGGGGGGAAGTCGAACTCCTCACCCTCCCGCATCGAGTCACCGGCCACGATTTGCCCTTGGTCCGGATTGTCGATCTTCGGGGGGAACTCCCTCGCTTTGGCGAGAAAGGGTTTTTTTCCACGCCTCTTCGCGAAGCGATCGCTCAAACGCTCGAGCGCGACGAACAGGTGGTCTTGTTTCTCAATCGCCGGGGATTCGCCCCCTGCGTCCTCTGTCCCTCGTGCGGAGAACATCTGCGTTGTTCGAATTGCAGCGTTTCGCTCACGTATCATGAACGGGAGAAGACGTACCTCTGTCATCACTGCGGACAATCGCAGCCGAGCGACATCCCCTGTCCCAAGTGCGGACAGGGGAAACTTTTTCCCCTCGGCGTCGGAACCGAAAGGGTGGAGCGGGAGCTGCACCACTTCTTTCCCGATGCGCGGATCGCGCGGATGGACCGCGACGCGGTCAAAAAGCGGGGGAAACACGAATCGATTTTGCGATCCCTCGCGCTTCGAGAAACGGACATTTTGATCGGAACGCAAATGGTGACGAAGGGGTTGGATCTCGCTCACGTCACGCTGGTCGGCGTTTTGCTCGCGGATCAATCGCTTCACTTCCCGGACTTTCGCGCCGCCGAACGGACGTTCCAATTGCTGACGCAGGTTGTGGGACGGTCCGGGAGAGGGGCGCGCCGGGGGGAGGCGGTGATTCAGACGTTTCAGCCGGAGCATTACGCCATCGTCGCCGCCGCGGCTCAGGACTATGCCGAATTTTACCGACAGGAAATCGAGTACCGGCGCCAGCTCCGCTATCCGCCCTTTTCCTCGATGGTTCTTCTGGAGCTGGAAGGGAAGGAGGCGGAATCGGTTCGCATGGCGGCGGAGTGGCTGGGCCGCCAGGCGCGTTTAGCGGACCGGCGTC
>DATDPG010000078.1 GCA_035292885.1 Bdellovibrionota bacterium
ATCGGCCAAAATGGACCACGGCAAGTGATAGGAATAACTGAGCTTTCGACTTTTCAGGACGGGGTTCAATCCGATCCGCCGGAAAAAATCTTTTTGGGCTTCCAAATTTTCGCGCGTCGCGCTCTGACCCGCCTGGTGGGCAGCTTCCAGAAAGATGATTTTCAATTTGTCTGTCGACTTCCGGTCGGACATATTCTGCTCCACAGATGGCCCTTCGTTACTTTCTCTACGCCCGTTATGTGAAGTTCGGCAGTTGGCCCCAGGATGGGCGGGGGTTGGCACAGATTTCACTTCACATAATATCTGGGTTCAGAGGGACTCAAGCCATCGGATGATCTCCTTGTTTTGATGAAGAACGGGCGTTAGATCGTTGGATGTGGCCGGTCGCCGACACGATTCAAGGGCCTTTCGCTTCATCTCTAAATCGATTTCGATGTAGCCGTGGGTGGTGGAGAGATTCACATGGCCCAGCCAGCTTTTGATGACCGTGAGGTCGACGCCCGAGTGGAGCAAATGCATGGCGGTCGTATGCCGAAGGGTGTGGGGGCCCACCCTTTTGTTCTTGAGGCTGGGGCAGATGTCTGTGGCGGCCTGGATGCGTGTCCGGATCATGTGGCGGACACCGAACCTCCCTAGATCACGACCCGTGCGGTTCACAAAGAGCTTTGCCTTTGGATCCTGCGCGACTCCCCGCTGGAGCAAGAAGGTTTTGAGTCGTTTGACCGTTTCGGGCCAGAGGGGGACTTGTCTCATTTTCCGTCCCTTTCCGGTGATCGTCACCGAGGACGGAGGCTCCCAATGAACATCGCCCACGGTCAAATCGCAGATCTCTTGGACCCTGGCTCCCGTGTTGTAGAGCAGCGTTACCAGGACGTAATCGCGTTCCCCGCTCCTTTTCCCCCGATCGATGGATTGCAGCAGGGCGTCCATTTCGGCCTCGGTGAGATACTCCATCATTCGATGGGGTTGTCGTTTCATCGAGAGGACGGTGATCTTTTGATATTGCCCCGACCGGCCAAGGTCGTGAGGGATCATATAGGCGAAGAAGGTCTTGAGGGCCGCCAACCGTTGATTCCGGGTGACCACACTATTTTTTCTTCGAGATTCAATCCCCTGTAAGAACCGCAAAACGTTTTGCACCGTCAGATCGTTCAAGGTCAGGTCGGAGGGATTTCGTCCTTTCGTTGTGGCCACAAAATGGAAAAACAGTTTCAAGGTGTCCCGGTAGGAGAGGATCGTGTTGGAGCTTAGGCCTCTTTCGGATCCCAGGTACTCTTGAAAAAAGGTTTGAACATGAGAAAAAAGATCGTTGGGTCCGTTCATCAGACTCCCCCTTTCCTTGTGCGGACATGATTTCGAAATCGCCTGGAAGCGTCCTGCAACAGGTGCGGGGAGACGTGCAGGTAGACCTGCGTATGTTTGCCGTCGGCATGCCCCAGGTAGGTGGCCAGGATCGGAAGGTAGGCGTTGGGATCCTTGCCGTTCCGATAGTGATCGTTGAGCGTCTGAGTGGCGAACGAATGGCGAATATCATGGAGCCGTGGACTCTTCCCCTGGACGTTTCGGATTCCCGCCAAAGCGGTCAGTCGTCGAAAGACACAATGGAGGGTCCCCTTGCACAGCCGCTTCCCTTTCGGACTCCTAAAAAGAGGCGCCTTAAGACCGGCGTCATCGGGAGGTTGAAAAAACAGGTAGTTTCTCAAGGCTCTGAGTGTGGATTCGGAGACGGGAACGAGACGGGATTTAAAGAATTTGGTCTTTCGGACCTGGAGGATTCCTTCCTTGAAATCGATATCCTCCCAATTGAGCCGGAGGGCCTCCCCCGGGCGAAGACCCGTGACCCAAAGCAGACCGATCAACACGGCATAGGGAGGGACCGACGTTCGCCGTTTCAAGGCCCTCGCCAACCCGATCAACGTCCGGATCTCTTCCTCGTTAAAAATATGGATGGGCACCTTCGGTTGGGCCTTGGGGACCAACGATCTTTCGGGGAGGTAAACCTTCAGGTCTTGTCGAAACAGAAAGAGGCAAAATTGCCTCACGTAGACCACCTCGTTGACCCGGCTACTGGAGTGTAAATGGGTGTTGGTCGTAAGGTACCCCACCACCATCTCTCGGGTGACGGTCTTTGCCCGGGGAAAGTGTTCTCTCAGATAGTGATTGAACTTTTTCAACGTGACTTCATCGGCTTGGGATAAGATCCCCAGAGATCGACGAAGCGTAAGGTGCTGCGTCATCTGTTTCCCGAGCCCGCCCGCAAAGGGATTATTCTTCATGGGACACCTCCGGCCAGGGACGGGCCAGACCTCTCAGTTGTTCCCGATCGACTTTTGTGTAAATGAACGTGCTGCGCAGGGAACGATGTCCTAAAAGATCGGCAATAGTCTTGAGCGGCGTTCTCTGGGCCAGCAGGCGCGTGGCAAAGGCATGGCGAATCGAATGAGGGCCTCGACTGGGGACCGGCGCACGAATACCGATTTTTTGTAAATGGCGCTGCACCATATTCCAGAGCTCACGTCCCAGAGGGTTCCCCCTCGTAGGTCCGGTTTGATGTTTGACGAAGACCTGCGGATGAGAGATCTCTTTTCGATCCTTTTTGATGTAGTTTAAGAGAGCCTCGGCCACCGGTTTTTCCAACGGAAAGAAAAGCGGTTTTCCTCCTTTATGGGCCTCAAACCGGATCGTCCCCTCCCGCCACTTAAGGTCTCGGAAACGAAGATGGACGACCTGGATGCTCCGGACTCCATAGGTGGCCAATAAGAGCAAGATGGCATAATCCCTCCGGCCAATCGGTCGCCTGCGATCCGGAACGTCGAGTAACCGTTCGACCACGTCGGCCGATAACGCGCGAGGGATCCGGTCCAAGGAGTAGGAAATCAAGGTCGGAACCGCGTTCGCAAGATTCCGGTTGTGATACCCTTGGAGATAAAGGAACTTGAAAAAATCCCGAACCCCCGTCAGCCACATCTTCTTCTTCGGTCGCGAGAAAAGCCGTAGGGTTTTGATCATGTACTCGTGGATCATTTGGGGACGGACCCGGCCGATCCGCGACGGCGTGGCATATTCTGGATAAGCGTTGAGGAAATCCCGAGCCGGTGGCTGGCGGCAAGATATCGTTGCTTCCACCAGCCCCCGGTCCTGACGCAAGAACTCCAGGTACTCCTTCACGAGTTTTGATCCCGGATAGACAGGCTTTGGAACGGGTTTGTTCTTACGTTGCGCGATCATCCAACACCTCCGTTAAATGTGAGGGAAGGAGGGTACGGGATCGCTAATCGAGAGGAATATTATGTGAAGTAAGAACCGATTACAGACGCGAAATCACAAAGGTTCTTACGCTCACTTCACATAACGGGGTACTTCACATAACGGGCGTTATGTGGAGCTCCACATAACGCTCGCAAATCGACAGACAGCGAAGAAAAGCAGGTGCTTTCGATCGAGGCTCAGCTCTTCGAGCTTCGCCTCGCCGCCGAACGAGAGCGGCTCACAATTGTCCAAGAATTTGTCGAGGCGCGAACGGCCAAAATTCCAGGTCGGCCTATTTTTGACGACGTAATCTCTCGGATCGAACGCGGAGAAGCACAAGGTATCCTTGCCTGGCATCCAGATCGCCTCGCTCGAAATTCCGTCGATGGAGGGCGAATCGTCTACCTCGTCGACACCGGCCGACTCCAGTCGCTCAAATTTCCTACGTTTTGGTTTGAGAATACGCCGCAGGGGAAGTTCATGCTCAACATTGCGTTCGCGCAAAGCAAACACTTCAGCGACAACCTATCCGAGAATGTAAAGCGCGGGATGAGGCAGAAATGCCGTCGAGGGGAGTGGCCGGACCGAGCGCCTCTGGGCTATCTCAACGATAAAATCGGCCGAAAGGTTGTCGCTGATCCGCTAAAAGCCGCTCTCGTTCGGCGAATGTTTGAGGAATTCGCCAAAGGATCGCACACGATCGAATCGCTCAAACGTTTGACGCGGTCCTGGGGCTTGACGGGTCGGAGCGGAAAACCACTCGTTACGTTCATGGTTCACAAGATTCTCACCGATTCTTTCTACTACGGTCTCATGAAGTGGGCCGGAGAATGTTTCCGGGGCAACCATGAGCCGATTGTTTCCAAAGAGCTCTTCGATCGTGTGCAGCAACTCCTCAAACGAAGGATGAAACCCCATCAGGTTCGAAAGCACCTCTTCCCGTTCCTTGGCCTGGCCAAATGTGCAAATTGCGGTTGTTCCATTACCGCGCAGCGGCAGAAGGGCCACTCCTATTACCATTGCACAAAGAAACGCGGGCATTGCGGGGAACCTTACGTTCGTGAGGAGGAGCTTTCACGACAAATCAGCGATGCGATTGAGTCGGTCGCCCTGCCGACCGAAAGTTTTGAGAAAATGATAGCCGAATGGGCCAAGGAACGGGAAGCTTCTCGCCACCAAATGGTTGACCTCAAACAAAAGGCCGCCGACGAGCTTGCCAACACCCAAGGCAAGCTCGATCGGCTTCTCGATGCCCACTTAAACGGCGTCGTCAATACCTCGGAGTACCTGGCCAAGAAGGAGTTCCTTCTTAATCGTAAGTTCGAAATCGACGGCAAATTGACGCAACTTAACCGGTCAACCATTTCGTGGCTTGAACCGCTTAAGGAGTTTCTCGAAGCGGCCCACCAGGCGGGTCAGAGCGCGACGCGCGAAAATTTGGAAGCCCAAAAAGATTTTTTCCGGCGGATCGGATTGAACCCCGTCCTGAAAAGTCGAAAGCTCAGTTATTCCTATCACTTGCCGTGGTCCATTTTGGCCGAT
>DATDPG010000079.1 GCA_035292885.1 Bdellovibrionota bacterium
ACGACTGCCGAACGCGAACGCGGACAAAACCGTGGAGTACTCTTGGTCCGCAGCGCCGATGGTGAGACCGGCCCGCCGGTCGCCGATGTCGCCGGAGCAGCCGTACAGTTCCGGTTTCACTTGGCCATGACAATTGCACCGCCTCGACCCGTCCGCGCACAATACCGGGCCGTTGCTCCCTGTATCTCCATCCGGACATCCTTCCCAAGTGTTCCAATCGGAATCATACGTCGGCACGTCAAAACTCGCATTGGATTGGTCGACGAAACGGTAATTCGCTCCACCCAACACAAATAGGTCGCATAGCGGCTGATAGCCGATGGGAGCCGGCATCGTTCTTTCCTGCAAACGAATCGTGAGCGATACACCGGTCTGGTCCGAATACGGGAAGCCACAACCGTAAATATAGAGCGGGTGAATTCCGTTCACCGAACAGTCCGGGATGAGCTGTTCGAACTCATACTCGATGTTCCCCAGCGCCGAACCTGAGAAAGCCACGGTGGATTCCGCCACGGTCAAAGTGGTCTCATGCGTAATCGAAGAGGTCGTCGAGGCCAGGATCGTGTACGGGCCGGCGCCGTTCGAACCCGCTCCTCGAACGTCGTTGATCTTGTATTTCGGTTGAATGCCGCCGATCTCGTCTCGAAACGTGAACTTCCCTTTGACGCCGTTGGCGCCGTTTCCGCTCGCTGTGACCGAGACGACCTCTTGATTCGCCGTGAATACGGCTGTGGGCGCAACAGCGCACTCGGCCGGCTTCCAAAAACACGTAGCAGGATTGTCTACGCAGTCGGATGGGTAAAAGGGTTGGAACGTCGCTGCCGGGAACTTTCCGTAATAGCCGTAACCGCCACTGCTGCTGCTGCCCCCTCCATCGCCGCCTCTTCGCTCGGCACTAAAGACACTCAAGTCGGATGCCGGAGCAGATACTCCGCCGGACTTGTCCACGAAACCTGAACTCGAGCTTACGGATTCGTCACTCTGGTTTGAGCAGCCGGCGACGCCAAGAGAGAGCGCCAGAAGTGCCGTTAGACAAACGCCGATATTGCGAACCAACATGAAAAACCCCTTTCGCTATATTGACATCGCGAACCGCCATGACAGGCCCCTTTCGGTTCGCGCAACTCCCTCCGCAACGATCCATGGGAGCAACCGCCATACCAACTTTTTTCTTCAATGGTTTCGCGAGCTAAGACGAATGACTTGCCGCTCTTCCAGTTCTGCGGTCGCGCTGAATTTCGGCAACCGTCTGGAGCACCATAAGTCAAAACACCTATTTATGGCTTTGCTTTCAACCGACTAGACGGCACGCAAGTTTTACAGCCACGATGGAAACTTAAGTTTACTTACGGTCAGCTAAAAAGTGGCCTCCGCGACACCTTAGGTGGAAACAGAAGTGAACTATTTTCGGGGCTTTACGACAGCGAAATGGGAATCGGCTGTGCGGGATATTTCTTTGAAATAATTACACTTTTCTTCAGTTTGTCATTGATTCGCTCGGCCATCTTTTGCGACAATTATGGGGAGTTCTTCTCTTCCTAACTATGAACAAGCGTTCGCTCTCGAAGCCGGCGAAATGCGGTTTTTCGCTCGTTGAATTAATGGTCGGGATGGTCATTGCGGCCCTGGTGGGCGGATTCGCCTATCGCGTCGTCACCAGCCAGGTGGGGCAGCAACACGGCCAGGCTTTGGTCCAAAGGCAGGATCGCGAGATCATGCAAGGGATCGAACAACTCCGCCGGGACCTGTCCGCGATGGATTACACCTGGACCGTTCGAAACGTCTCGCCGCTTTCGTATCAAGGCGAAGCCGCGCACAGCCCCCCCTCGGCGGGGGATTGGCTGACGTTCCCGGTGAGCGACGCCTCCTTCCTCCCACTGATGCAATTTCAAAACGATGTCGTTCTTGGGGCGGGTGGGGGTCAGCTCTTTGATCCGAACACGTTCCATACGCTTAAGTCGCCCGTCGCGAACTCCACGTCCTTGGCGGTGAACGATTGGGTGATCATCTATAAGACGAATCAATATCAGCTCGCCAAGATCATGGCGAAGAACCCCAACGACGATACCAGCCCGATCACGGCGCTTAAATTTGAACCTGTGAGCTCGGCGGACACGGCGGCGGCCGATCATCCCGGTGTTGTACTCAACCGCCTGGCGTCGCCGCCGGAATCGACCATCTTTCTCTCCGACGACACGATCATTCAGAAAGTGGGCGTCGCGTCGTATCAGCTGATCGACGGGCCAGGGGGCGACAAGCCGGCTCGATACCTGGCCCGCACGTTCAACGGCGTTCGGTCGAATCTCGCGAAAGTGGAAAGTTTGTCGTTCTCGTTCGACGAGAAAACGGCCACCGGAATGACCACGGACATTTCAACCCCCGCGAACTGGAGCCGCGTGCGGGCGGTGAACACCCGAATCGCGACGAGCGGTTCTTCCGGAAAACAACGTCTGTGGAACTTTAAGTTGGCCTTCACCGGCTCGGGAACGAATATGGAGATTTCATCGGGGGAAGTGAGCGTCACGCCGACGCGGACGTTGACGGACGTGTCGGTCGGTTCGCCGTCGTTCGAGCGGTACACGGACGGTACTTCTCGGGTCTTTGTGCCGGGGATCTCGTTTGGAAACAGCGCCGCGGCTTCGGCCGGCCGGCTGATCATCGTGGACGGCGCCACGGGCAATGAGCTGGGGAATGTAATGCTTTCCAGCGCGGGAAATCCGTTTCTGCCTTCAAGCACGGCCCTGATGCGATCGGGAAGCGGGTCGGTCGGTCTCATCCTGGGCGGGTACATGGAGGCAGGAGGTGTACGGAAGCCGGCGTTGGCGTGCTACCCCCGCAACAGCACGACCCAAAAGATCGACACGGGCGCCGCGGCGACGGTCACGGAACTTTCGGCGGCCATGGGATTGAATGACACGATTTCCGTCGCGGCCGTTGGAAACAATATTTATGTCGCGCCGTATACGAAGGGAGCGGCGGGGGATCCTCTCTACATCTACAAGGTGCCGTATCAGGGGAACTGCACGTTCGGCGCGCCCGCGCTGTTTTATGAGGACAGTACGAGCGTGAACGACATCCTGACGACCTCGGTGGGCCTGGGGCCGAAAATCAGCGGAAATCCGCACCTCATTTTTGGTGAGTCGAACAGCGCGATCGGGGTCGCCGACGGTTCGGTCGAACTGGCGCAAATGGACGCAAGCGGGGACTTGGTGGTCGGCTGGCCGAAGAAAATCGCTGAGACAAACTGGGACACACGAGGAACGATGTGCGACGTTCCCGGACACTGCTATGTGGGAGAGCGCTTGTTGGTGGAAGCGATTCGCCAGACGGAGATCCAGGAAATTCTCGCGGGTTCTCCGGTGAAGCAGATGGATTTGGCGAACAAAGACACGGTCAACGGCCTCTATTACGCCTCGTATATCGTCGATCCGGCTTACATCCCGCCCACGGCGCCCGTTTCGGCGCAGACGATCACGTATCTGGGAGGAATGTCGACGTTCCTGGAGTCGCCGGTGCTGACGTTTCTCGCGATCACGAACGACAGCGTCTCCAACGACGCCTCGGTCTCGTCTGTTTTGATGGTGGGTGGCCCCCCCATTGTCCAGGCCGAGGTTTGGCCGGTGGTGCCCAACCTGAACGCCTCCCTCGTGGCCTTCGCACACACACAGAGTTTCCAGAAACTTCCCACGGATCGGCTTCCGCCCGGATACTTTCCTCCCAGCGGTACACTCGGGACTCCTGGCGCCCGCTGCGCGCGCCCGCTCGACGGTTCCACCGCGGGTTGGTTCGTATGCTTCTGCAACAAGTTTGCCGATTGCGCGATCGGTGCGGTGACGCCCACGCCCACGCCGACACCCACTCCCACGCCCACGCCGACCCCGACTCCATCAACACCGACACCAACCCCGACACCTATGGACGGGCCTCCCCGTTACGACTGCGTCGATCACACGATTTGTATGTGCTGTAGCCAGGCGCAATGCTGCGCGGGTGGAGCCTACACCGAATGTCTGGGCCACCTCCCCGATGGAACGCTCTATCTTCACTGTATGTTCCTCTGTGGTACCACCGCCCCCCAAGGCTCGTGCGGCGAAGGTGGAAGCTGCGCGAGCTCTGCTTGTGGCTGGACTCCCACTCCTACTTCGACTCCCACTCCCACCCCCACTCCAACTCCTTGCGCCAGCCCCAACCCTTGCGGGGAGCCTCCGTTTTGCGAACCCAAGGTTGGAGGAATCTGTCCGTAAGTTCATACGGCGAAGCCGGAAGCCGTGGTTCCTCAGCTTGCGGCGGCACTCCTACGCCTGGCGCCGGCTCTGAATGGACGATGGATAAGAACTCCTTCTCTGCAGACTCCGTGCGTCGCCTGTAGATCCAAACCCAGATCGGCGCCAGAAGAGCGAAGAAGAATTCCGGTCCCAACGGAACCTGGCATCCGCCGCCGCTGTCCACCGTGGTTCCCGTGTCCGGTGTCGGAGTATCCGTGGGAGTCGGTTCCGGTGTTGGCGTGTCCGTCGGCGTAGATGTGGGCGCAGGTGTGGGCGTCGGCGCGGGACAGACGGGCGCGGCGCCACATGCACCCGACACGGTCACGGTTCGCGTGGCGGGGGATGAATCCAAAGCAGCAAAGGCGTCGGTGCACACAAGCGAAACGGTGAACGCCCCGTCACTGGCGAATGTCTCAAATCCGGGATTTTTCGCCGTGCTGTCTGAAATTCCAGATCCGAGGCCGAAGTTCCATAAAAACGTCGCCCCCGTGGAGCTGTTCGGATCGCTGCAGGTCGAGGTAAAATTCACCATGCCCCCCGTCGTCACGCAGACATCGGCGGCCGGACAATCGATCACCGCATTCGGCGGCTCGTTGAGAAGTTCGGCGGCGGCCAAGACATCGGCCCGTCCCGCGCCGTACGTGTCATCGAATCCGCCCGGTCCCAAATCGACGGCCGAGTCGTTAAGTGCTTGTCGAATATCGGCCGCCGTCGCCGAACCGGTTTTCAGGAGAGCGCCCAAACCGGCAATATGCGGCGCCGCCGCCGACGTTCCAAAGAACGTCGAAGGAAATCCGCCGGCTCCGGTCACGGCCACGCCGTCGATCCCGCAAATGTCCGGTTTGGGACGAGAAACCGAGGAAGGGAACGTGATATCCGCCGGGCCGAGGGAACTGTACGACTCGATATCGTCATTGCCCGGATCCGAGGCGTCGATAGCACCCACGGCGACGGCACCGTCGACGGCGGCATGGCCGAAAATACTTCCGGCCCTTACGCCATATTCCTGGATCGGGCCATCGCCGAGAACGAAGAATTCGAGCGTCTTATTCTCTAACGCCAAATATTTCGCCACGACGATCTTAACCGTTTGCGTCGACCCGGAACTGTTGGTGTAGATCAGCGCTTCAAGGGGATCATCGTTCCCATCTTGCGTCGCTTCACTGCTGGTCAGAGCCGCCGACTCCGCGTTGTTCAACAGGAAAAGATCGTAATCATTCGCTGACGCGCCGAAGGCGTCGTTCCATTCGAGGACGACCAAGATCGTTCCATTATTCGGAAGTTGAACGTTCATCGTCGGGTCGCTGGTTCCGCCCGCCGCCGTTCCGAAATCGTGTGCGGTACCTCCAAACGCCGACACGTCGACAAGATCCGCCTGGTAATGCGTGTCCGCGTCGTTTCCCGCCGCCGAAGCGTAAAGGACGCCATCCGCCACAACGCCGGCCACGGCTTGAGCCACCGGACCATTTTCGAAATACGGCTCGCCGAAAAATCCAACATCATCGACGATGATGTCCGCTCCGAATGTGTTTTCGAGATCGCTCAGGCGCGCGATGAAGTCCAACGATGTGTTCACCTCGCCCACCGCAAGTTGCGCCGACGGGGCGAGATCATGAACGATCTCCAGCATGGCGGTTCCTTCGTTACAACCACCGCTCATACAATTTCCAAAAACGGTGATGCCACTCGGCAAGTCACCTGTTGCGACCGCGCTGCTCATATTGTCGGCGCCGTCCGAAAGGACACCCACGCGCACGCCCGCGCCCGAATACCCGAGGGCGCGAAGCTCATCCGCCTTGAGGATCGCGTCTCCCTCCGTCGTCACGCTTCCCGCCCGAACATAAGCGTATGCGGGAGGCTTAATGGAACGAACAAAGGGAAGCTGCGAGACAGCGTCCAGACCACCGAGAGGAATTTTCACCTGTACCTGTTTGAGATTCAGATTTTCGATCTCGACCTGCGCCCCGATCGACTTGAAGTGCGCCTTTTCCAAAGCTCCGAACCGGTCGACACCCACGTACGTCTGCAGGAAGCCCGCGTCGTCCACGCGCACCAGGCGGTTTGAATATTGCGAGGCTCTCCGTTCGCCGGCGTTCGATCGCTGGATTCCAAGACGCTCAAGTTTTCGTTCAAAGTTTCTCAACAAAGAATGAACCTTTTCGGCCTTGGGCTTTGGTGGGAGATGAAATGTGGAAATTTTCTGAGCCAAAGCGGGGGTTCCGATAAAACCGACCGAAAGAGCGAAGACAAGAATCCAGCGAACGATATTCATCTTTTCACTCCATAACTGGGCGGGACGATGCGCAGGACAAACGGTAACTCGGCCACTTTTCGGACCTGGTCGTACGGAAGCCACGCCTGCACGAGGCGGAGAGGGGCATTGGCGATCTCGATTCGCGCGCCCAGTTGCCGCAACGATTCCGAAAAAGAATCCTCCCAACTCTTCACCCCCAGATACACTTGAATTTCGCCGTCGTCATTTACGTGAATGAGCGGCGTCGAGAAACGCGAAAGATCTTTGCGGCCGGTTCGCTCGTTCTGTCCCAGCTTTGCGACGATTTCTCGGACGCGGGGATCGATCTTTTCCGCCGGAGCCGTTTGCACCGCGGAAGCGTCCGGCGAGGGGGCCGGGTTCGCCGATTTCGCCGAACAACTTGTCGAAACCAGGGCGCCGTAAAGCGCGACAAAAAGGGAAAGGAGCGGAAAAATTTGGAGAGGAGCGTACATCTAGCCGGAAAAGCCGGTGTCCAGAGTACATCTCGAAGTGAGGGCTTGGCAAACGGACGGGCGAGCCGAATCTTTTCCCTTGCAACCTCCATCGCCTCGCTCATATTCGAAGCGATGTTTACGAGCCGTTTGTTACTCTTTTGGCCGATTTCCATCTTGGCGTTACAAGGATGCTCGACAGGAAACGGCGCTTCCACGGCTCAGACGATTTTCACAGGCCAGACCCGGGAAATTCGCTACGAAGTCGACTATATGACCGGCGCGGAACCGTTCGTGGGAGATGCGCCCAACGGCGCCCCGATTTGGTATTTTCTTCGTACGAACATTTCCGCGCTCTTCGACTCCACAAAGACAGTTACGGTGCCCACAACGCTCGACGACATGCAGGCGATCCCCGCGGGAGGAACCGATTATTCTCAGTCCGACATTCTAGCGTTGGCGGACACGTATCGCGATCATCCGGCCTTCGAAAACGGTGTGACGACGATTTATGTTCTTTTTCTCGACGGCTATTTCGTCTCGGACGAAAAGACGGATTCCTCCGTTCTCGGGGTATCCATCGGGGATACAAGTGTGATTGCCATATTCAAGCCGGCGATCACAGCGGGCACTTTTGCGACACTGTTCGTCGGAAAGTTTGTCGAACAGAGTGTCCTCATTCACGAGTCGGGTCATGCGCTGGGACTTGTCAACAACGGCCTGGCGCTTACCTCCGCTCATCAAGACGCCGAGCATGGAGCCCATTGCACGAATGACCGCTGTGTCATGTATTACTTGAATGAAGGAATCGCCGACCTCGTGGAGTTTCTTCAACAGGTGAAATTGGACGGCGACACCGTGATCTTTGGAGACGAATGCTTAAACGACGCCCACGCGGCACTCTAATGACGATGAACAGCGCGCTTTAATCAGTTGAAATCATTCGGTCATTCCTTCTTACCGCGTGCTTGTGCCAGGGAGAAACTTGAGCTATAACGCGATGCTTAATGGCCACGGTTCCTTATTTCGTCCTGAGTCCAAATACAATTTTGAGTGCACTCGGCCTGGTACACGGACCGGACCGGAGAATTCCCACCCCGCGGGGCAACTGGCGCCAAGCGGTTGTGGACGTGATTATTCCGGCGCACAACGAAGAGCACAATATCGCTCTTAGTCTCACGTCGATTCAAAGCCAGACGTTTCGTCCCCGAAAAATCATTCTCGTGGACGACGCGAGTCAGGACCGAACGGTCGAAATCGCAACCAAATTTTGTGAAGTGACCGGAATGGAAATCACCGTGATCCGCCGGAAAGCGTCCATCGGAAAAACCCCGACGCTAAAGCGCCAATCGCGGGAATTCGATTCGGACGTGCAATTCGTCCTCGACGCGGACACGGTTCTCGAATCGCCCAACTACATCGCGCGCGCGGTCGAGGAACTTTACAAGGGCGTCGGAATCGCCAGCGTTTGCGGCACGCTCCTTCCGCTCCGCCATCGGGACCGGCTGAGCATGGCCCGGCTCGGCCGCCTTCGGAAGTTTCTCGACCGGGTCCCCAATACGCCGATCACCGTCGAATACGGATGGCTGACTCGAATTCAAAAATTGGCGACGAATCTCTACCGCGACGTCCTTTACTTGTTTCTCCAGAAGTTTGTTTATCGGGGTCAAATGGTCTTCTTCGGAACGATATCCAACCCCGTCGGCTGCGCCGTGGCGTACCGGCGAAAATACGTAAAAGAACTCTTCGACAAATACGAACCCCTTTTCGGCGACAACCTCACCAACTCGGAAGACATTTTTATCGGCTTCGCGCTGGCGCACGCCGGTTATCGGAATATCCAGCTCACCGATGTGGTGGCTCGTTCGGAAGAGCCCAAATTCTCGGAGCTGCCGCGTCAGATCTATATGTGGACCTCTTCCTTTCTTCAGAGCTGCTTCTACTTCGACCCGCTGGTGCGCAGTCCCCTCCGAGCCTTTAAGCGCTACCGGTACGAACGCAAGGTCAAGAAAAACAAAGAGATCCAAGAGAAACGAAAAATCATCGAGCAATATCGAACGCCGTTCGGCGAGGAGCGCACGCACGAATATGGCCGGGCGATGGGATGGTTGCTCCTCACTTCCGCGATGGAAAAGGTGTTCTTCCCCGTCATACTCTTTTTGATGATCGCCTTGCGATTGTGGAAACCTTTGATGTGGACGTTCGTCTTCGAAAGCGCCGTCGCTATCACGATTTTGACGATCGTGGCGAAGGGGCGCAGGATGGAATATCTGTTGAAAGGCGTGGTCGTCACGCCGATTCGGTATACCTCCCTTCTTTATGACCTGGTGACGCTGACGCGCTTTTCGGCGGACCTCTGGATCTTCCGGAACAGGAAATGGCGGAAATGAATCGACTTCGTACAATTTGGACCGTTTGCCTTTTTATGCTCATCCTGCTCGGTTCGGCACGAGCGGCGGAGCAGTCGTCGGCCAAGAAACCGGCGCCAAAGTTAACGGGCGGCGCGACACTTCCGTTGGAAGCGGTGGAAGCCGAAAAACATGGGAACACCGTTTCCGCGGCTCGGCTGTACGCAAAGGCTGCGCACACCTATTCCAAAGACAATCAGCCGATCGAAGCGCTTCGAATGATCGAGCGCGCCGTGCGGTTGCAGCCCAACAACCTCAAGTACCTGAACGACCGGGCGCAGCTCGCGAATTGGAACAAAAAGACCGCGTTGGCCGTCGACAGCTACCGCCGGATGCTCGCACTTTCGGACAACCGCCCCGACATTCTTCTGAACTTAGCTCGAACCCAGTCATGGATGGGGGACCTGGACGAGTCGGTCAACGATTACAATCGCTACTTGGAAACTCCCGCCGGCGAGAACGGCGATGTGTTGCTCGAGGTCGCCCAGGTCGAGGCGTGGCGGGGGAATTACACGAAATCGCTCGACCTCATGGAAGAGTACCGCGGCAAACTTGGCAACACGTTGGAATATCGGAAACTCAAGGCGCGGGTATTTGCTTGGGCCGATCGCCCCGCCACCGCCACCGATATCTTGCAACCCATGCTGCAAGGTTCGCCGAATGATTACGACCTGAACTATACGAACACCCTCGTCCTATATAACGGAAACCGGCCGCGTGAAGCCCGCGCCAGCCTCGACCGCCTTCATGAAATCAATCCCGCTTCGAAAGACACCGAGGCTCTGGACGTTGCGCTGGGAGATATCCACGGCGCAAAGATCGGAAGTGGAGCGAATTTTTATTTCGACTCCGACGATATAACCGTCCTGCATGTGCCTGTGAGGGGGAGCGTGGCCATACAACCGGAAACGCAGCTCGAGATCGTCGGCGCTTGGCACCGGTTGACGGCCAGTGCCGGAAGCGGCTTTGAACGAACGGATGGTGCGGAGAGCGCCGTTCATTTCGACGGCCGTCTGGGCGTCCGGCATCGATTCAGCCCTTGGCTCGGTAGCCGGGTTCACGCCGGTGGCGCGCTTTCCGACGAGGAGCACAAATTCCCGACGTACGATGCCGGCCTTGAATTTCGACCGGTCGACAACCTTCGGTTCGATCTCTCGCGGGATTACGGTTACATCGTCGTTTCGCCCCGTGCTTCTTCGCTCGGAATTCGTCGCGGGACGAATCAGCTGAATCTAAATTGGGAACCTTCGCTGCAATGGACGATCCCGGTGCAGAGCAGCTTGAACGATTCTTCCGACGACAATTGGAATTGGCAGGCCATGATCGGTCCTCGCCGGAGCATTCTTCGCACCGAGCACGTGAATCTCGATCTGGGCGCGCGGGGCAGTTGGTTTGGATATCAGGACCGTTTGACCAACGGCTACTACGCCCCGGAGCTCTATCAAAGTTATATGGCGACGGCTCTCTTCTACTTCAAGATCGACCCTCGAAACGGCGTCGGCTTGAACGGCGGATTGGGAGTCGTCAAAGACGACACGATCGAGAACTTTAAAATCGGCGGGGAAGCGAGCGCCGCCGGATACTTCGCCTTGGGCCGGGGCTGGCTCTTCCAGCCGCGCGTAGGCTTCATGGAAAACATGCGCCAAGCCACCGGCGCTTTCCGGGCGATCTCGCTGGAAGGCTTTCTTACATACAGCTTTGATTAGAACCGGTCTCATAAACGGATTCGTCGCGAGACCGATTCTGGATATTCCGTTGTTTGGGACTTGGGTCCCCGCAATTTCAGGATTGTCTACCGGCGATTCGTGGTCTAGTCTTCGGTCCTGATGGCCGTCCGTCAAATCCAATTCTCTCTTTTCCTTTTGGGTGCCTGGGTGTTCGCCGCCCCGGCCTGGGCCCAAAAGGCGATGTACGTGAAAGCCCCCTCGGCGGAGCTCAAGTCGTCCACGGCCGCTTCCGCCCAGGTCCTCGCTACGCTCTCCCGGGGCGCCAAAGTCGACGTCCAGTCGACGCAGGGCAGTTGGGTGAAAGCTTCCGCAGCCGGGAAACAGGGCTGGATTTATAAATTCAAGCTCTCGACCACAAAACCCTCCGGCGAGAATGCCTTGGCCGGGTTGGGAGGAGGAGGCGCCTCGGCGCGTGAAGGTTCGACCGCCGCGAGCATTCGCGGCCTCAGCCCGACATCGGAAAAATACGCCGGGCGGGCCAACATCGGCCCCGCACAGGTCCAAATGGTCAAACGAATGGAGTCCATTCATGTCGGCCCGCAAGAAGTCGAGGCGTTTTTGCGCGCCGGCAAACTCGGAGAATTTTCCGGATCACCATGAAGAAATTACCTTTGTATATCCTCCTCTTGATCTTCCCCACCTTGCCCGTTCAGGCGCAATTCAAAGATTTTTTAAAAAAAGTGGCTCCGAAACCGCAAGAGGGACAACAGAAACCGCAGCAGAATAAAACCGAACAGCTGATTTTCGGCGGACTTAAGACGCTTCAAGCGATGATGCCGATCGGTTACAGGGAAGAGTTGGCGATCGGCGGCGCCGTGGCGTTGGAAGCGGTCGCCCGATTCGGCGGCGTCGTCGAAAACCCGCCGCTTGAGAAATACGTGGCGACCGTGGGAAGCGCCGTTGCGCTGACGAGCGACCGCCCCGAGATCCCGTACTACTTCGGGATTCTCAATACGGACGAACCGAACGCGTTTGCCGCGCCGGGCGGCTATGTCTTTATCAGCAAAGGCCTGCTCAAAATGCTCAAGAGCGAATCCGAGCTGGCCGGTGCGCTGGGGCACGAGGTCGCCCATGTGAGCAAGAAACATGCGTTGGACGCCATCCGCCGTTCTAAAATGCTCTCGGGGGTATCCGAGGTGACGCTCTCGGCGCTCGATAAGGATCCGGCGATGTTCGATTCCCTCATTAAGGAATCGGTGAATTTGATACTGGAGCGCGGCTTGGGACGGGAAAAGGAAATTGAAGCGGATCGCGTCGGAACCGATTTCGCGTTTCGCGTCGGTTACAATCCGGCCGGACTCAAATCGTGTCTGATGTCCTTGAAAGCGGTTACCGCCGGCGGGAAACGGGGGCTTTTCAAAACACATCCGGATCCCGGCGACCGGGCCATTCAATTGACGAAAGTCCTGTCGAGCCCGATATACTCCGGCGCCGATTCGCTTCCGGTTGTCGCCGATCGATTTTCCTCCTCTTTAACGGCGTCCAAACTCTGATCATTTCGAGGTGGATCTGATGCCGCGCTTTCGCGATCCGTTTGACGAGCCTCCTCCGCGACGGGACGAGGACGAAGAAAGGGAAAAGCCGAGTTGGCGTGAACTGGACGCCCGCCGCGATCGCAGCTACCACGTCCAGGACAAGCCGAAGATCGAGCGACAACCGGCGATCGCAAAACGGGGACAGGCATTGGCGAAGGAAGCTTTGGATGAACTCTTTACCGAGAAAAAGGACAAAGACCGGAAGGCCGCGTGGAAGAAGGTGCACGAGGCGAGCGGGAAACTGTTCGCCGGCCGGGCGAGGGCCTACGTTGAAAAATACGGCATGCCGAAAACCTGGGATGACCTTCTCCGCCTTCTGGATCACCCCGATTCCCAATTTTTTGAGTCGATTCTCGACCGTGTAATGGAGCTGGCGGTGCATGAAAGCCCGGTCCGAATCGACCTTCTGGTCGGAAAATTGCGCGTCCTAAAGATGACGCACGAAGAGCCGGAGCTTTTGGCGAAGATGGAAGGTTGCCTGGCAAAACTCTCGGAGGGACGGAAATGATTCAAGCGTTGATGGGATTGATCGCCCGTATTTGCATCTCGGCCGTTTTTCTTTTCTCCGGGTGGGGAAAGCTTTTGAATCCTCACCAGACGATCGAGCATTTTCACAAGGTCGGAATTCCGCTGGCGAAAGCGGCGTACGGCGCCGCCGTGGGGATCGAGATTCTCTGCGGCGTGCTTCTGCTCCTGGGTGCCCGAACCCGCGTCGCCTCGCTGCTTTTGGCGATTCTTGTCATCATTTCGACCTATTATTTTTATTTCGATTTCAGCGATCGCATGCAGATCGTTGCCATGCTTAAGAACCTTGCCATTGTCGGAGGACTGCTCCATCTTTCCGCGTATGGCTCCGGCGGCTTCAGCCTCGACCGCAAATAATCGGAGCGCCGGCAACCTCTGGATCGGGCCCTTTTCCTCCTCGTTCGAGGACTCTTTTCTCAAAACGATTCAAACCGCCCGCGCGGCGGATCCTCTTTCTCCCATCGTTATCTTGGTCGGTTCGAATCTTCTGGCCGCCCACCTTCGGCATGCTCTCGCACGAACCGGTGCCGGGCACGCAAATGTTCGGTTTCTCACGTTTGTCGATCTCGCCGGGGATCTTCTCTTTTCCGCCGAACTCTCCTCCGGGCGACGTTCGTTCCCATCGCGTGGCGAAGAACTTCTTCTTGCGGATCTTGCCTGCAACATCCCGACCGGCCACCGATTCGGAGATGTCGCCACCCAAACCGGATTTCACAAAGCTCTTCGAACGACGTTCCACGATCTCATCGACGGCGGAGTCACCCGTTTACCGGGGGAGCGTGGAAAAATTGCGGACGTGGCTGAGCTCTTCGAGTCGCATCGCCGCCGGTACCTCCCCTCTTTTCTGACCACGGCCGATCGAATTTTCGAAGCTTCCGATCATGCGAAGGCTTTCCCCCAGATTTTCGGAACCGACACGCTTTTTCTTTACGGCATTTACGACCTGACGCACGTCCAGAGAAATCTCCTGCAAGCTTGCGGCGCCGTTTGCCGGTTGAACGTCTGGATGCCGGTGACGGAAGCTCCGCCCCTGTTCGTGGAAGAAACACGTCTCTTTTTCGAAGGTCTGGGACTTTCCGTCCGCGCGGTTGCCGGGAAATCGTCCGCCGAGATTCATTTTCTTTCGGCGCCGGGAAACCAGGCGGAAGCGGAGGAAACGGTGCGGTGGATCCTTAAAACGGTGGAAGAGGAAAAAATCGCTCTGCATCGTGTGGGAATCCTCTTGCGTGACGTCGAAACGTATCGGGCCCTTTTTGCGGACGTGCTCGACCGGGCCTCCGTCCCCTTTTATCTGGAAGGAGGAGTTCCCCTCTCCTCGAAGCCGCTCGGCAAGGCGTTTCTGATTCTTTTGGACACCCTCGAAGGGGGTTGGGATCGGGACCTTTGGATTCATTTCTTTTCTCTTTTTCCCTGGAAAAAAGAGCTTCTTCACGATGCCGGCGAGCCGGCCGACTGGGACTCCTGGTCGCGGGAAGCGCGGGCGGCCAAAGGGATCGAGAGCACGCTGATCCGGTTCTCCCGCTATCTCGCCTCGCTGGAATCCAAACAACACTCTCACGCGCCGCTCTTGCGGCGCTTTTTAACCTTTCTTCGAGCCTGGTTTTCCGACGTCACTCGTCTCACGGCCGGTGTCCGATACTTTCTAGACGCCGCGAATGTTCTGTCGGAATTCGTCCGCCGTTACGCCGAGGATTCGCCCGAACAGGAAAAGCTCCTCGACATTTGTGAATCGCTGAAAGATCTCGACGATGTCGGCGTCACCCTGACATTTCCCCGTCTCTTTCAGATTCTTCGCGATCGGACCCATTCGGCCGGAATTCAAGGCGAGATTTTTGAGAAAGACGGACTCTTCGTTGGATCCATGGTGTCGGCGCGGGGAATCTCCTTCGACCTGGTCTGCATTCCGGGTCTCGTCGAACGGGCGTTCCCGGCGCCCGCCCGGCCCGACCCGCTCCTTCTGGACCACGAACGAAAACGAATCAATGAGCTGACCGGTGCCCGGTTGGGCTTGAAAGAGAATCGCTTGGACGAAGAGCGCGCCTATTTCGAGTTCGCCCTCCTTCAAGCCGACCGAAAGGTTTTCGTGTCCTATCCGCGCCTCGATCCGGCGCGCGGAAGCGAGCTTCTCCCGTCGTCGTTCTATCTGGAAACCCGGAACCGGCTACGGTCTCAGGCCGACGAGCGGATTCTCCGTTCCCCGCTCCTCCGATGGAATGCAGCCGCACCGGAACCGTTTTTGGACGAAATCGACTGGCTCTCCTCGGAGGCGGCGCAGAAAATTCTCGCCGACCCCGCGAGGATGAACGGCGCGCTGGCGGATTGGAGCCCCTTTGCCCCTTCCGTTCAGCGATGGGTGGCGAACCGCCTGGGTTCGAAACAGTGGAGTGAACATGACGGAATCGTCGGGCCGACCCGAACCGTGCCTTCCCAAACCAAAGCTTTTTCCCCTTCCGAAATCTCAACGTACGCGATCTGTCCTTACCGCTACTTTCTTCGGTACGTTCTCCGCCTTCGCCGGTTGGAGCGGCCGGAAGACGTGGACCGAATCCGACCGCTCGACCGAGGCGATCTCATTCATCGGATCCTCTATCTGCTCTTTTCCGAGCTTCGACGCGAAGGTCGCCTGCCTTTGCGCGCAACGGACCGCCCGGCCGTCGAGGCTCGGCTCCAAGAGATCGCCGAGGGCGTCCTCGACGACGCGGAGATCCGGCTTCCGGTCGGCTATGCCTCTCTTTGGGCGATGGAACGAAAGACGCTCCTTTCGGATCTTCAAGCGCTTGTCGCCGAAGAGTTTCGCGAGGACGCTTTCACACCCGAAGACTTCGAGATTCGTTTCGGCATGCCCGCGCGTTCGGATGACGAGGGACTCCTCTCCACCGACCGGCCGCTGCATCTCCGCTTCGGCCGAGACGAAATCGATCTTTGCGGACGGATCGACCGGCTCGACCTTTCCCCCGACCGCAAACGCGCGCGAATCATCGACTACAAAACCGGGCAACTGGACGCCGGCGACGATCAATTCGGGGGCGGCGAATCGATTCAACTCCCCGTTTATCTTTCGGCCTTGGCGTTGCTCACCCCCGACGTATCGATCGATGCGAGCGAAGCGCTTCTTCTTTCCACGCTGTACGGTTCGGGATTTGAACGGGTGCATTTCTCGGGTGCCGCTCTTCAAGCGCGCCAAGAAGAGTTCCATCAGATCCTGGCCACATTTCGGCGAAATGTTTCGCAAGGGATTTTTCCCCCCAAGCCCGGGGCGCAAAACCAAAACTGCAAGCGATGCGATTATTCTTCCATTTGCGGGCGGGGAATCGGCCGCGTTTACGAGCGAAAGGCCGACGATCCGCTCGGTTCCAATCTGAGAGCCATGGAAGAGATCCCGTAGAAAGGACTGCGCGATGCGATTTTTTATCTTTTTCTTTACTTTGCTGGTTGCGACTTCCGCGCTGGCCGCGAAGAACATCATTCTTTTTATCGGTGACGGCCTCGGAACGACCACGATCACGGCCACGCGCGTTTATTTTCGGTCGGCTCGTGGGAACCTGGCGATTGACCGTTTGCCGTACACCGCCATGCTAAAGACGTATGCCAGCGACAAGGTTGTCACCGACTCCGCGGCTGCGGCCACGGCATTGGCGTCCGGGGTGAAAACCAAGAACGACGTTTTAGGGGAAGACGAGTCCGCCGTTCCCGGTACGAAGGACGGAAAATCGACGATCACCGTAGCCGAACTGGCCAAGAAGGCCGGAAAAGCCGTGGGGCTGGTGACGACCACGCGGATTACACACGCCACGCCGGCGGCCTTTTATGCCCATATTCACCATCGGGATCTTGAAAAGCAGATCGCCGAGGAACTCTTGCATAGCTCCTTCGATCTTTTTCTGGGAGGCGGTCGGAAATATTTTGACGTCGGTCGGCTTCGAAAAGAAGGAGAAATCGAAGTCATTTCAACAGCGGAGGAGCTCGCGACGGTTGGGAAAAAATACGGAAATCTTCCCCCACCGCATCCTATCCTCGGCCTCTTCCATGAGGATCACATGAGCTACGAAAGTGATCGGAAGGCGAAAGGAGTGACGGAACCCTCCCTCCCCGAAATGACGGAAGCGGCCATTGCCATCTTGAGCCGAAACCCTCGCGGCTTTTTCCTGATGGTCGAGGGGGGACGGATCGATCACGCCGCCCACACAAACCGCATACAGGACCTATTGATGGAGACATTCATCTTCGACCGCGCGATCGAACAGGCGCTCGCGCTGACGTCCACGAAGGACACTCTGGTTCTTGTGACGGCCGATCACGAAACCGCCGGCGTTTCGCTGAACGGCTACCCGGACCATGGCCAAGATATTTCCGCTTATCCCTTTCTCACATTTGTTTCGCGGCCTGGGCAGAAGGCCAATCCCACCCTTGCCCTTCCTTACGGAGAGGACGCCTTGCACACCGGGACCGACGTGCCTCTCTACGCGAGCGGCCCCGGCGCGCGTGAAGTGCATGGGACACTCGACAATACCGATCTCTTTCCCATCATGAAAAAGGCGCTCAACTTCAGATGACGGCACCCCATGCACCGTTTCTGCCCGCCGACCAGGCCACGCGTGACCGGGCGATCACGGATCACGCGACCGTTTTTTCCGTCGAGGCGGGGGCGGGGACCGGCAAAACGTCTCTTCTCGCCGCTCGATATGTAGCCCTTGTCGAACAGCAGCGGGCAAGTTCGACACAAATCGTGGCGATTACGTTCACCGAGAAAGCGGCGTGGGAATTAAAAGAGAGGATCCGTTCCTTCCTCGCCGAAAAGAAACTCGCGTCGGCGCTTCACGAATTGGACCGCGCGCCGATCTCCACGATTCATGCGTTCGCCGCCTCGCTTCTTCGCGAGCGGCCGATCGACGCGGGAATCGATCCCAACTTCGAGCAGTTGGACGGCATCGCCGCCGATCTGTTCCGACGGAAATGTTACGACCGCTGGCTTCCACAAGCTCTTGAGAAGAATCCAGGACCCTTCAGCCGCGCGATCGCCGCCGGTCTGTCGTTCTCCCATATCCAGGAGACCGCATTTGCTCTGTACGACCATCGCGACGTTATCGCCCAAATTCCGCCGTTCCCCCCTTCCCCCGACATGGAAAATCTCTTTCGCGAGTTGGCGGCCGAATCGGAAAGACTCTGGGGCTTGGCAACGCGCGAATGCGTCGATACGGAGGATGAAGGTTACCGGCAGATCGAACGGTTTTATCGCGAAGTCCGGGCCGCGCGAGCCGCATCGGTTGAGGGAAAAGAACGGGCCCTCCTTCTTCGAATCGATCCGAAACCGAAGGGGAACCAAAAACGCTGGGCGCGCGCCGATGCGTGTCGTGAACAACGCGCGGCGATGACGGCGCTCGCCGGCCGGCTTGAAAAGACGAAAGAGACGCTGCGCGAATCGATCGCCGGGGAATTGATCGGTTGGCTTTCGGATTTCGTCCTCTTTGTGGAGGCGGAGAAGCGCCGGTCGGGAAAACTCGATTTCGATGATCTTCTGTTTCTCGCGCGCGACCTTCTGAAACGGATTCCGGATGTTCGCAGCTACTTTCAGCGGCGCTACCGGTACTTCCTCGTGGACGAGTTCCAGGACACCGATCCGGTTCAAGCCGAGATTCTTTGGCTTCTCGCTTCCGACGCTCCGGGCGCCGCACACTGGTCCGCGTGGCCGATCAAGCCGGGCGTGCTTTTTCTGGTGGGGGATGGAAAGCAGTCGATCTACCGCTTTCGACGGGCGGATATCGACACGTATACCTCGGCGACCACCTCCGTGGCCGGTCAGGGAGAACGCCTCACGATTCACCAGAGCTTTCGTTCGGGCAAGTCGGTGATCGAATGGGTGAATCTGACCTTCGGCCCGATTTTGAAAGAGATGTATTCGCCGCTCATCGCCGATCCGCGCCATGTTTCGGCCGCCCATCGCAAAGCGGTGGTGCTTCTTGAACCGCCCGAGCTTCCGGCGGAGGGGTCCACGACGGAGACCCGCCGGTTGGAGGCGGAAGCCGTCGCGGCGTTTCTTCGGAAAATCCTCGATTCCGGCGAGCCTTTGGTATTCGACAAAACGAAAAACGGTTTGCGTCCGGTAGAGGCCGGGGATATCGCGCTTCTCTTTCCCACCACCACCGACATCGATCTTTTTGAGGAAACGCTTCGCCGCTACGATCTCCCTTTTTCTCTGGAAGGAGGACATCTTTTTTACGCGAGGGCCGAGATACATGCCGCTTTGATGACCTTGGAGGCGATTGAACACCCCACTGACCCGGTCGCCGTCGCCGCATCTCTCCGGTCCGTTCTTTTCGGTCTCTCGGACACGGAGCTCTTTGATCTGGCGTCACTTCATCCCACGCTGGATTATCGAAACGCCGATCTTGTGCGACTGAAAGATCCCGCCAAGAGCGCATTCGAGGTTTTGCGGCAGCTTCACGTTCGACGGAATCTCCTGAGGCCCTCTCAACTCCTGATGGAACTCTACCGATTGACGTCCGCCATCCCCCTGTCGCTCACCCGCCGGCATGGGGAACAGGCGGCGGCCAATTTAAATACCCTCGCTATGTTGGCGCGCAGTTTGGAGCGCGATCCGGCCTTGACGCTCGATCGATTTTTCCGATGGGCGGTGGAACGGACGGAGGAAAGGGATCAGCAGGCGGAATCCGCCCTCTCCGATGAAGGGAGTGACCGCCTCCGACTTTTGACGGTTCACAAAGCCAAGGGATTGGAGTTTCCGGTCGTCGTTCTAGCGAATTTGGCCGCTCGAAAGGACCATGGAGACAACGTGGTCGCCGATCGCCTTCATCCCATGCTGGCGATCCGGTCCGGGTCCAAAAAAATGGGACGATTCCAAACCGCCAATTTCAAAGAAGCGGAAAAAAGGGAGAAGACTCGAAGGGAAGAGGAAAACCGGCGCCTGCTTTACGTCGCCGCCACTCGCACCCGGGATTTATTGGTGATTCCGAAATTTTTGACCGAAAGGACCTCCCCTCTCTGGACCCTCTTGGAAGAAGGGTGGGCGGCGGGAGAGAGTCTCGTCGAACGGGTGCCGTTTTCTTCGTTGCCCGTTCGGATAGAGGAAGGAAATCAACCGCCCGAAGATCAAAAAGGAAGCCGGACGTTCTCGTCACGCCTGGTTCAGCGCCGTGCGGAAGTTTTGCGCGGGATCGAGATGCGGAAACAAGGCTGGGTCCCTGGGCTTCTCCTTCAGACGGCAACACGCCTCGTCGAACCCTTCGGGCAGCCGGCCTTGAAGAAGAGCGCCGGGCCGGCGTTCGGCCGCCGATTCGGCTCGGCATTGCATCGCATCCTCGAAAAAGCGGATTTCAACGACCGATCCCTGCTGCCGGCCCTTTGCGCTCGAATGGCGAGAGAGGAGTCGATTCCGAATGCCTCCGGCGAACTTGAAACCGTCGCGCGGACAGCTCTCGATTCCCCGATTCTTGGCCGGATCCGCCGTGCGGAGAAAATTTACCGGGAGTGTCCGTTTTCACTCAACAAAGCGGGGGTCCTCTATGAGGGCGTGATCGATCTCGTCTTTGAGGAAAAGAGCGCTCTCGTTCTGGTCGATTACAAAACCGACGCCATATCCAAAGACCAGATCCCCGAACGGGCGAGGCACTACGAGCCGCAACTTCGGATTTATCGAGAGGCTCTTGAAACGATTTCCGGCAAGAAGGTCGCCGAGTCTCTTCTCTTCTTCGTCCGATTGGGCCGGACGGCCGCCGTCGTAATTTAGGGACACTAAATCAGTCGTTTAACTTGCTTCAATAGGTCCTTCAGTGGCGGTGCCGGCTGATTCTTCAAATACAAGCTAAGCCCTTTAAGAAATGATTTTTGAAAGCTGATCAACTGCGCGTGCACGTTCTTCGGGGTTACTTGGGGATCGAGCGAAAAATCGCATGCCTCTTCTCGAAGAATTGTATTCGAAACACTCATGAGAAGAGTTTCACCCGTCAGACCACCGTCGATTTCGTGTCCAACCTGGATAAGTCTTTCGTATGTGAGTCCGTCCATGTGTTCAAATAGCCACAGGAGATCGAAGAGATCTTTTTCACTGCAGCGACTTACGAGCGTGGACGATTTCATCATCAGTAGTGTGTGTAGATCCGCTACAACGAGTCCGTCATTGAGCGAATGGAACCGGCCCACGCGGAAGAGATTTTGATCTAGGACGATATCTACTGTGAACCTTTTTTGATCTAAAAGGCACGTCGCTTTGTAAAACTGCGCCGCATGAAACTCCCTCTCAAACACCGTACCGATCCCTTGTAGAGATTGAACCGCCGCATGGGTCGCCTTTTGGCTGGTTTCATCAGCCGTGAAAAGATCGAGATCGTCCGACCGGCGGTGTCCTGCGTAAAAACCAGCTAGAGCCGTGCCTCCGACAAGGGCGCAACCGGAAAGTTTCTGGAGAAAAATGTGTTTGAGCGCTTTGTAAAGCGGTGGCGGCAGAATTCGTTCCGCTAAATCAGACCGAGATTTTTCTGAAGCTTCCAAACTCTCTCCCATTCTTTGCGTTGAACCGCCTCGATGAATCGTTTGTAAACAGGAAACTTGGTCCATACTCGGTTCCCTGCTATGGCCGCGGCTTGGAAAAGACCGTACACTTGGACAAGCCGCGCGATCGCAGGCGATTCGCAGCGCAACAGCGCGACGGAAAACCGTGCGAGCGACGGATAGAGGCGGTCCCAAAGAAGTGACGTTTCCAGGGACGCGACTTCCTTGGGTTCCGAGAGCATCGGAAGCGGTTCACGTAGTACTTCCAAGCTGACCCCGAGCGTCTTGGCCAGGCGATACAGATGTTGCGCTTTCAAATGAATATCGCCCCCGGGTTCCGTGCCTTTAAACCAAAGAGAGACGGCCTGCCGGCGAACACCAGCCATCTTTGCCAAATCCGACTGATTGAGTCCCCGGAGTTCGGCCAGGGTCTTGAGCGTCTGTAAATTCACTTAGTTACGATGAACCGGAGTTAGGACGTTTGTCAAGTGTACTTGACAAAATAAAAACGAAAATCCTTATATTACAAACACTTACTTCTTTGTAAGACGATCGATTTCTTTTTGGGCTGTCTTGGCTTCCGGGCCTTTCGGGTAGTGTTTGAGATACGCCCTATATTGGAAAATCGCTTCCTTCTTTTTCCTTTGTTTCGCGTAGGCCTGGCCTAAACCAAAAAGCGCGTCGGCGTCTTTCGGGCGCTTCTTAAGAACCGATTGGTATTCCTTGATCGCTTCGTCGACTTGGCCTTCTTGAAGAAGAAGTTTTCCTCGATCGATGTTCCTTGAGGCTTTGGTGACCTCCGCGCCGGAATCGAGCTGAATGGATTTTCCATAGGCTTCGATGGCTTTGTCTGATTTACCGACTTTGGAGTACGCCTGGCCGAGGTAGTTTTGAGCGTCGGTGTTCTTCGGATCGAGAGAGACGGCCTTTTCTAATTCTCCAATCGCGTTCGGATATTCCTCCCGCTGGAAATAGACCATGCCGAGGTTGAAGCGAGCGGATGAATCTTTCGGATTCAGATCCAGCGCTCTTTGCAATTCGATCGCCGCGCCGGCGAACTGTTTTTTCTGGAGGTAGGCGATGCCGAGATTGGTATGCGCCTGTTGATAATCGGGTTTGATCGACGTGGCGCGCTCAAATTTGACCATCGCTCGGTCGACGTCGTCCGCTCTTGCGTACGCCATGCCGGCGTTGTAGTAAAGCGTCGCGTCCTTCTGCGCCAGTTCCGCCGCGCGCTCGTACGCCGAACCCGATTCGTTAAATTTCCCGAGTTCAAATAGGGCGGCGCCATAGTTCTTCCACGCTTCCAAATCGTTGGGCCGTTTTTGAGTGACCTTTTCCAGATTGCCCGCCGCCTCGTTCCACTTCTTTTGCTGAATTCGGACGGCCGCGAGATTGTACCCAGCGTCCATATTTTCGCCGTCGAGATCGAGCGCCTTTTGAAAGGCGTTTTCTCCCAACGCCGGTTCCTTCTTTTGGACATAGGCGACGCCCAAATCAAAATAGGCGGCACTTAATTTCGGATCGATCCGCGTCGCGGTTTCGAGCGATCGAATCGCATTTGCGAGATCGCCATTCTTGAGTTGAAGCGCCCCCAATTGGCGATGCGCCTGGGCGCTCTTCGGATCCAGTTTCACCGCGTTCAAGAGAAAAGGCGCCGCTTCTTTATTCTTTCCTTTTTGCAACAAGATCGAGCCGACGGCGAGCTGGGCTGTCCCATCGGCCGGTTTCCGTTTCACCACCTCCCGATAGGCCTTTTCGGCCTCGTCATTCTTGCCGCTCTCCAACTGAATCGCGCCGATAAGCCGCCAGGCTTCGGTCATATGGGGATCGAGCGAAATCGCGTTTTCTACCTCCGGAAGGGCCTCCGCCTTAAGGCCTTGGTGATAGAGCGCCGCGCCCAGACCATAATGGCTCTCCGCATGCTTCGGCTTTTTTCCCAACACCGCGCGGAATTCCTGTTCGGCCCGCCGGTACTGGCCGTCGGCGAGATAGGCCTTTCCCAAGTATTCGTGCGGCGCTACGAGAGCGGGATTGAGTTCCTCGGCCCGGCGGAAGCTGTCGACCGCATCTTTTGTCTTGTTTTGCCGCCATTGGATTTGACCTAAGCCCATCCAGATCTCGAAGCGCTTGGGCATCAGCTGCGCGGCCCTTTGAATCATCTCCTCCGCGCGTTCCATTTTGTTCTGGCGGATATAGATGGCCCCCATGTTGAAATAGGCTTCGCCGAAATCGGCTTTGAGCTCCGCCGCCCGTTGATACGAGATCAGCGCGGCGTCATATTTTTTCTGCGCGGAGTAGACGCTTCCCAAGCCATAATGCGAATCGGCGTAGTTGGGATTGATTTTGAGCGCATTTTTGAATGCGGCTTCGGCTTCCACTTGGTTTTCCGTTCCCAAGTAAGCCATGCCGAGGTTGTGAAGAAACTCCACCCGCTTTGGTTCCAGAACGATCGCGCGCTTAAATTCGGAGATCGCCTGCGGATATTGTTTGGTCTTTAGGTATTCGGTTCCGAGGTGGAAATAGCGAACGGCCGCGGCGTCCTGTCCGACGGCGTTGTGCGTCGCCGCAAAAAGGGTCATGAAAAACAACAAAAGAACGCGAAGGCGGCTCATTTCTTTTTTTTCAATCTGCCCAAAAGGCTCTCTCTCGGGCCTGTGATATTTTCGCCTGCCTCCTCCGCAAATGCACGAAGAAGTTCTTCCTGCTTTTTGGTCAGCCGCTGGGGGATCGTGACCTTAATCTCCATATAATGGTTGCCCCGCCCCTGCCTTCTCAGGCGCGGCACCCCCTTTTCTTTCAGTGTGACGACATCTCCGGATTGTGTTCCCCGGGCGATTTGAACTCGCTCGGGCCCGTCGATCGTTTCCACCTCGACTTCGGTGCCCAGCGCCGCCTGTGACATGCCGATTTCGACCTGCGTGTAAAGATGCTCTCCTTCCCGCCGAAAGCGGGGATCCGGTTGGACCCGAAGGGCCACGTATAGATCCCCGGCCGGTCCGCCGCGGGATCCGCCCTCCCCTTCTCCGGCCAGTCGCACCTGAATCCCGTTGTCCACGCCGGGAGGGATCATGACCTGAACTTTTTTCTTTTCCGATGTTCGCCCTTCACCATCACAGATTTTGCACGGGTGCGTCACCATCCGCCCGGTGCCCCGGCAACGCGGGCAGGTGGTCTGGACGGAGAAAAACCCTTGGACGTGGCGAACCTGGCCGTGGCCGCCGCAGGTTCCGCACACGATGGGGGCGTGGCCGGACTCCGCGCCTATTTCATTGCAGGATTTGCAGGCGATCGATCGTTCGACGTCGATCTCGCGGACGCAACCGAAGATCGCGTCGCGAAAGGAGATTTCGAGGCCGGTTTGGAGATCCCCACCGGACATCGGTCCGTGCCTCCGGCGATGCCCCCCGCCCGAACCAAATCCGAAAAAGGAATCGAAGAGATCGGAGAAACTCGAGAAAACGTCCTCGACGCCCGAAAAACCTTGAAAGCCCCGGCCGCGCAGCCCCTCGTGCCCGAACTGGTCGTAGATTCGGCGCTTCTCGGCGTCGTGGAGGACCTCGTAGGCCTCCGAGGCCTCCTTGAATTTCTCTTCCGCCTCGGCGTTTCCGGGATTTAGGTCCGGATGGTATTGCTTGGCAAGCTGGCGGTAGGACTTCTTGATCTCCGCCTCGGACGCTGTGCGCGGGACGGATAAAATCTCGTAGTAATCCCGTTTGGTCACAGATGCACTACAAGATAAGTACGCCCCGCCGTTTCACAAGGCGTTGGTTCTCTTAAAACTTCAGCGCAAGCACGAACGCGATGACCCAAGCGTAGATGACCAGTGACTCAATAAACACAAGGCCGAGCATCCATGGGAGAAACATCTTTTCCGCCGCGCCGGGGTTTCGCGAAATGCCAGTTACCGCAGCAGCCAGCACTCTACTCTGGCCCAAGGCCCCTCCAAAAGCAGCAACAGCAATGGCAATGCCGGCTGTAAAGCCCAACCACTTTTGCACATCGCTGCTTAAACGCGATTTTCCGGCGTCCTGTTCCGCCCCCGTTGCCGTTGGCGCCGCGGCCCCTTCTTGCTCCGCAAAAGCAACTACCGGCAATGCTACCCACAGCGCCAAGAAAGAGCCGACGATCACCTTTTTCCAAATAATCCACTTACACATGTCCAACCATTCTCCTTTCTTAATGTTTATGGGCAACGGCGCCCGAAATGTAAACCGTCGTTAACAAGGTAAAAATAAACGCCTGCATGAATGAGACGAACACCCCCAAAAGCATGAAAGGAATCGGGACCACATACGGCACCAGTCCCGAAAAGATTCCTACGACCAGATGGTCGGCAAAGATGTTGGCGTACAACCGGACTGAGAGTGTAACCGGACGTATGACAATCGCCAAAAGTTCAATTGGCACGTACAGGGCATTCAGCAGGAGAACGGACAACACGATTCCCACCCATTTGATGGGGCTTTTCGATCGGCCGAGCGAGATGGGTGCAACGAAGTGTGTGAAATAGGCTATTCCGTGTTCTCGAAAGCCGAAGTAATTAAATGCGAGAAATGAAATCGTGGCTAATGCAGCGCCCGTAACCCAGTTTTCCGTCGGCGGAAGAAAGCCAGGGATCAAGCCGATTAAATTGCAGACAAATAGGAAGAAAAAAATCGAGCCGACAAATGGAAGATATTTTCTCCCACCATGGCCAATGATTTCCTCGCATAGCGCCGTCCACATATTTAGAAATACTTCAAAAATCGACTTGAGACTGAATCTCCCATCGGGAACGACATTTCGCTTTGCGTCTCGGAGACCAGGATAGAGAAATATCGTTCCCCCTGCCAGAAGGACCATACCGAATCCTGCGGTTACTACATGGAGATTTCGGTGGTCGACGCCGGGGAAGTACGCCTGAAAAAATGTAAAAGGATGCTCCATTGCGTCCTCAAGCCGAGAGCTGATGCGCTACCCGTCCCGTGGCGACCAAGGTGGTGAGAACCACCGCCGAAGCACCCAGGCCGAAAGCCACAATGTTCACGGGCAAATATTTCAAAAGGAGAAATCCTGCGCCAAGAAATAGAGCCAGTTTCACCCCAAGCAATACTGTGGCGATCATCACTTTGATACCGCCTCCCCCAAAAATCAAAAGCGCCAACCTCCTCAATACGTAAAAGTTCAGCGCCATGAGGCCCGCGCCAGCAGCTACACCAAACGTCACGTGACTCGACAACCAGAATATGCTCACGAGGGACGCTATCGCGGCCATGGAAAGATTGGCCCGATCTACCTTTTGGAATGCGATTTCCTTCATGGTTGGTTCAACTTCCGAATAATCTCCCTTATCAATGTCCAGGCTACAACACCCCCTAACATTAAGCCCCCAATTGCAGCCCAAGGTGTAATGCCGTAGCGCTGGTCGATCCAGAGGCCACCGGCGGCGCCCACTCCCGGAGCCAACACCGCTTCCGTCGCGCGTGCGCCTAACTGTAACCAGAGACCTGTCGGTCGGTGGATTTGCATATCCTCCCATACCGCGAAGGTGGCGTTTTTACAGCAAAAAATCGCTAAGTCAAGCGGGCAGCGACTTTCGGCTCAAATAGAAGTCAAGTCGTTCCACATCTTTGGCTGCCATGCGATCCGCCACGTCCTTTTCCGTCTTGGGCGGAGGAACGATGACCTTGTCTCCCGGTTTCCAGTTCACCGGGCAAGCCACGGAATGTTCGTCCGCTGTCTGGAGAGCGTCGATCAAGCGTACGATTTCGTCGATGTTCCTCCCCACATTGAGGGGGTAGTAAACCATCGCCCGAATGGTCCGTTTCGGGTCAATCACAAAAACCGCCCGCACGGTGACCGTGGAGCTTTCACCGGGATGAATCATCCCGTATTTTTGCGCGACCGCCATATTGGAATCCGCAATCATGGGGTAATTGATTTGCGCATCCAGAATCTTGTGCAAATTCTCCCGCCAGGCCAGATGGGCGTGCACGCTATCGATCGACAATCCGATGAGCTTGACGTTCCGTTTGGCGAATTCCGATTCCCGGCGCGCAAATTCCGTCAGTTCGGTCGAACAGACCGGCGTAAAATCGGCCGGATGGGAGAATAGAACCACCCACTTCCCTTGGCTCCATTTGCTGAATGTAATCTCTCCCTGCGTTGTATTGGCTGTAAAATCCGGCGCGCTATCTCCGATTCGGGGAATTCCCGCGCGCGGTTCCGTATTTGTTGGCTCCATCGTGTTCTCCTTCAGTTTGATTTGAAGCGGATCCTAGCCCAGATCCGGCTAGAGGGAAAATTGCTTACGCCGGGGAGGCCCCGGAAAGTCCTGCTTCGGCCAATGCTTTCCGCAGGAGGTCGGAAATAGCCAGGTTCGTGGCCCAATTTCCTAAGTAGCTGAATTCGAGGCGATCTGATTGTACCTTAAGAACACCAATGACATCGCGCCACTGGCGATCGGAGACTTCGCCGCCCTTTCGGTACCAGCAAAGTTTGTTCAAAACGACGTCTTCTGGAGTCGACATGACAAGGCTTGTTGCCGCATCCTTCACGACAGGAACCAGCCGCCGCCGGGACAGCTGCTCTCCTTCATAGGCCGAATCCCCGGCACAATAAATATCGATCTTGAGTGCTGTTGAAAAATGGACAAGATTGAAAGCTCGGTGTCGTCGGATGGCCTCGATTACGGCCGTTTCACTCACGTAAAAATCTTTCTCTGCCCATACAATCCACTCTTTCGCTCGCACTTCGGAAAGCTGAGCCACGATATCAACGTCGTTTGTCGAGCGAGGCTCCCCGAGGATTGAACTCGCGACGGAACCGACAACAAAGTACGGAATCTTAAATTGTTCAAAGCTTTGTGCAACTTGAAGAGCGACCTGAATGACCTCAGGGAGCAACCTAATATCCCTTAACCGCCGGATCCCAGCCAAAGACCTCCACCATCGTGGCTCGATTCAGACGAAGCGCCGCCTCACGAAGGAACATTTCGCGTTCTGTCGCTTCCGGATGACGTTCAAGGATTCCGATGTTCGCAAGATGCCTGACCGCTGCATTCAACTCGCCCATTCTCTCCAGTTTCTTCCACGGGGGCATTTCTCGATACAATTCAAACATCTTTCGATCGATCTCCACCGACGTATCCTCGGACTGCGGGCGGTATCCGACACTCATAGTCTTCTCAACACTCGTTCGTGGGCGTCGATCGTCTTTTCGATGTCGTCGTCGGTATGCGCGGTCGAGAGGAACCACGCTTCGAATGGAGACGGCGGGATGTAGATCCCCTCTTCCTGCATCCCGTGAAAATATTTGGAAAAGAGCCGTTTGTTGGCGGTCTGGGCCTCGGCGAAATTCCGAACCGGCCCCTTGCAGAAAAAGATCGTGAACATGGAACCGGCGCGATTCACCGTCACCGGCACATCCATTCTTTCGGACCGGCGCTTGAGCTCATCCGCCAAATATCGCGTACGGTAATCCAGCGTTTGAAACGTCTCGGGCTCCCGAAGAAGTTTGAGCGTCTTGATTCCCCCGGCCATGGCGATCGGGTTGCCCGAAAGCGTGCCGGCTTGATAAACCGACCCGCTGGGAGCGACTTGCTCCATTAAGTCCTTTCGGCCGCCGTAGGCTCCGACCGGCAAACCTCCTCCGATGACTTTCCCGAGGCAGGTCAGGTCGGCGCGGATATGAAAGAGTTCCTGCGCTCCTCCCATCGCCAGGCGAAAGCCGGTCATCACCTCGTCGAAGATCAGCAAGGCTCCACAGGCGGTCGCCGTCTCCCGTAGACCTTCTAAGAAACCCGATTCGGGATTCACCACCCCCATGTTGCCGGCCACCGGTTCGACAATGATGGCCGCATATCCCCGAGGGTCCTGTTCAAACGCCCGACGGACCGCATCCAGGTCGTTGAAGGGAACGCTTACGGTAAAACCGGTGGCCTCCGGCGGTATGCCGGGCGAGTTCGGCAAGCCGAGTGTCGCCACACCGGAACCGGCTTGAACGAGTAAGGCATCCACGTGGCCGTGATAACAGCCGTCAAACTTGAGAATCTTTTTTCGATCGGTGGCCGCGCGCGCGAGCCGTACGGCCGACATCGTGGCCTCTGTCCCGGAGTTCACGAACCTGATCATATCCATCGACGGAAATGCGTCGGTGGTTAATTTCGCAAGCTCGAGTTCAAATCCGGTAGGAGCGCCGAAGGATGTTCCCCTTTCCAGCGCCTTTCGGATTTTTTCTAAAACCTCCGGATGAGCGTGGCCGACGATCAACGGCCCCCAGCTCATGACGTAATCGATAAATTCCCGGCCGTCGGCGTCGTAGATCTTCGAACCCTTTGCCCGCTCGATGAATAGCGGCTCGCCTTCGACCGATTGATACGACCGTACGGGGGAGTTAACGCCTCCGGGCATCAATTTCACCGAAGCGTTCATCAATTCTTTGGAGAGGGGACCTGCACCCATACTCTTAGTATAGGTCAGAAACCGGTCAAAAAAGAAGCCTCACCTCAAGTGGCTTCCCGGGGCCAAGGTCATCTTCTTCTTTTCCCGCTGCGCCAGGGCCTGAAGGCGGATCTCCACGACCTTCGGGGAGGGATAGTCCTTTTGCACCGACTCGTACCGAAGGCGGGCGTTCTCAAAATCGTTCATCTCTTCGTAGGCATTCCCCATGCCGAACACAGCCTGCGTTCGAAACGACGATTTGGGATAGCGGCCGACCATCTCACGGTACGCCTGAATGGCGTCCTCGTATTTGCCGTTGATGTAGGCGTTGTTTCCCATCTGAAAGTAAACCTCGTCAAGATTTTCCTTGGGATACTTGCTCACGAGAGCTTGATACTCGATCGCCGCTTGATCGTAATTGTGCAGCAATGTGTAACATTGGGCGATTTCGAATTGGTACATCGCCGCTTCCGCCGGTGGAGCATTGGCGCGGATGAGCTTTTCATATTCGATGATCGCCTGGCGGTAATTGGCGAAGTGGTTTTTCTGGATCTCCGCCACCCGCCTCTGGGCCTTCATCGTGTATTCGCTGACGGGATAATTCGAAACCAGCATCTGGAACGTGGCGATTGCTTTCGCAGGTTCATTTAAAATCATCTGTTGAATGTTGCCGGCCTCGAACAGCGCCTCCGGCGCCCGGCGATGTTCGGGATGGCTTCGGACGAACGAAAGATAGAATTCAATCGCGTTGTAAAATTTCTGATGGCGGACCATCTCCTTCGCCGCGCGAAAATCTCCGGTCGAACAGCTCCAAAGCGAGAGCAACATGAGCATGACCGAGAACCGCATTCGTTGTTGCACGCTGGGATGCTGCCTCAGGCGACTGCGCGCTGCAAGGGAAGTTTCTTTCGCGCAAATTCGAAAAGCCGGTAACCGAGAAGAAGCGCGACGATTCCGCCGTAAATGAGCGGTCGCCGGATGTCCGCCTTCACCAGCCAAAGGTAATGAATCACGCCGCCGATCGCCGTCAGGTAGATCAGCCGGTGGATCCGTTGCCATCTCTTGCCACCCAAACGCTGGACCCAACGGTTCGTCGACGTGATCGCGAGCGGGATCATGATAACAAAGGCCGTAAATCCCACGGTGATAAACGGGCGTTTGGCCACATCCGATAGGATTTCGGCGATGTTAAAGAAATGATCGAACACGACGAACGTCAGGAAATGTAAGCTGCCGTAGAAAAATGCATAGAGGCCGATCATCCGGCGATATCGAACGAGGGCGTTCCAATGGAAGAGTTTCCGAATCGGCGTGATCGCCAGCGTCAAAACCACGAACCGGAGCGTCCAATCCCCGGTTGTGTCTGTGATGTCATCCAACGGATTCGCGCTTAATCTGCCCATGAATCCTTTCATGACCAGAATGAGCAGCGGGATTAGACATGTAATAAAAATAATTGGTTTTGAGAGGCGCTTCACGATGTAACCCCATATGAGAGTTCAAGCAATGCAGGCGGCTGGCTCGTCGGGGATACCCCAGTCCACGCGCAGGAACGCGCATGGACTTGGGGGGTCCCGACGAGACCGGAGCCCGCCGTCATTTCTAGAACAATCCGCACCGGTTCATCAAAAAAATTTCTTTAGGTCCATCCCCGTGTACAGGCTCGCCACTTGATCGCCGTAGCCGTTGAAAATCAGCGTGTCGCGCTTGAAAAATTCACCGAGCCGCCGTTCTTTTCTCTGGCTCCACCGGGGATGATCCACATTCGGATTTACGTTCGAATAAAACCCATACTCGGTCGGCGCGCTTTTGGCCCAGGTCGTGAGCGGCTGTTTTTCGACGAATTTAATTTTTACGATCGACTTGATGCTCTTAAAACCATATTTCCAGGGAACGACCAGGCGGATCGGCGCGCCGTCCTGGTTCGGAAGTGGCTTGCCATAAAGTCCGGTGACCATAAGCGTAAGGGAATTCGTCGCTTCGTCCATCCGGAGCCCCTCCACATAGGGCCAGTCCAAAACATCCCTTTTTTGACCCGGCATCTGTTGGGGATCCAAGAGCGTCGTGAATTCCACGAACTTCGCGTTGGACGTCGGATCCAGACGCTTGATCAGATCCGCAAGGGGAAATCCCAGCCAGGGAACCACCATTGACCACCCTTCCACGCATCGGTGACGGTAAATCCGTTCTTCCAGAGCAAACGGCCGGAACAGTTCGTCCAAATCATAGACCCGCGGCTTCTTGACGAACCCTTCGACCGACATTTTCCACGGTTTGGTTTTGAAATTCTTTGCGAACTTTGAAGGGTCGTCTTTGTCGGTACCGAACTCGTAGAAGTTGTTGTACGTCGTAACCTGCTCGATCGGTGTCAGCTTGTCGTTTTTGTCCGGCTCCGAAAACAGGCTCTTGGCTAAGACCGATTGAATACCACGAGGCCACGCGAGATCCAGAGACCACGCGGCGGCTGCCCCGGAAATCGCTGTTAAGAACCTCCGTCGGTTACGGTAAAGCGTTTCGTCGGTAATTTCGGATGATCTCGGTTCCGATAATTGCACGGAAATGTTAGGCATTCCCCGGCGGAAGCTCTTCGTCTTCGTCCTCTGGGACGATCTTCGCCAGCGCGACCAGGCGCTCTTTTTCTTGAAGGTGGATAAGGCGGACGCCCTGTGTGGCGCGGCCGATGACGGAGATCTCTTTGGCCTTCGTTCGAATCAGCTGCCCCTGATCCGAGATCAGCATGACGTCGTCGTCGTCGGTGACCTGGGCTACGCCGACAACCGGGCCGTTTTTGTCCGTGACGCGCATCGTCATGATCCCTTTGCCGCCGCGCGACTGGACGCGGTATTCTTTCGTCTCCGTCCGTTTTCCGTAGCCGTATTCCGTCGCCGTCAGAACCGTCCCTTCGGACGTAAAAACCTCCATTCCGACCACGACGTCCTCTTTATCGAGGTCGATTCCCCAGACGCCGACCGCCTGCCTCCCGGTGGGACGAACCTCGCCTTCTTTGAATCGAATCGCCTGCCCCTGTTTGGTCGCCAGAAAAATGTCCGACTTGCCGTCGGTCAGTGTGGCGGCGATCATCCGGTCCCCTTCTTCAATGCCGCACGCGATGATTCCGCTGGCGCGCGGGTTCGAATAGGCCATGAGATCGGTCTTCTTGATGATTCCGTTCTTCGTCGCCATGACGACGTATTGCCCTTCCACAAATTCTTTCACCGGCAGAATCGCCGCCGCCTTTTCCTCCTGGGCCATCTGCACCAAATTCACGATCGGCTTTCCTTTGGCCGCACGCCCCGCTTGCGGGATCTCGTGCACTTTGACCCAGTAAAGTTTTCCCCGGTCGGAGAAAATGAGAACGTACGTGTGCGTGGAGGCGACAAAGAGCGATGTGACGAAGTCCT
>DATDPG010000080.1 GCA_035292885.1 Bdellovibrionota bacterium
CGACGCGAACGTCACGGCGACAATCCCGCACATCGTACCCACGACCGAAAGTCGTTTCATACCTAGAGCAAAAACGACCACCAAACAGGCCCCGCCACCGATCGCCAGACCCCAGTTGGGCCATTGTTTCCCGACGAGGAGGACGATCCAGGCCGCGTTGAGCGCCGCCAGCGATCCCAGCGTCGCCTGCCACTGGCGCGGAACGGTTGTGACGATAAACGTGAGCACGAGTCCCAATCCGCCCACAACCAACGTCCAAAAGAACCAGGTGGAGACCTGCGTAACGGCGAACGCCAAGAAGCCGTACACCATCATGACGGCGCCGGTAATTCCAAGACATTGCATCAGAAGCTGCATGACAAACCCTCCGTTACCGCCACTGCGTCGACTCGATGGACCGCTTGGTCAAAAACAGGAAAACTACGATAAAACTCAGAAAGTAGACCACATCCCGCGTGTCCATCAGACCCCGCAGCAGATTGCGAATATGTTCCGCGACCGAGAGATACTTCACGACCTCAAAAACAAACGTCCCCTCGTTTTGGCCGATAAAATTAATGATGAACATGAAGAGCAGAATGACAAACGAGATCACCGCCGCGATGATCTGGTTCTCCGTCAACGAAGATGCAAACAGGCCTACCGCCACGCCGGCCGACGCGAAGAGAATCACTCCGACATACCCGGTGAAAACCGGACCCCATTCCGGCTTCGAAAACCAAAAAAGGAGCGCCTGATAGGCGAACGTCGGCACGACCAAAACCAAAACAAACAGAAGCGAGCCGAGGAACTTCCCGACCAGGAGCTGATTGGTCGTAATCGGAGACGTCATGAGAAGCTCCGTCGTCCCCTGGCGCTTTTCCTCCGCGAACGACCTCATCATGATGAGCGGCAGAATGAACAGGAAGACGAACACCATGTTGAACAGCGCCGGCGCGATGACCATTTCGTTCAAGTTGAACCGGGCCAACATCTCGGGATTTTGATAAAAGCGGATCATCTGCTTGGCGTACTTGAATTGCTCCGAAAATCGGACCATCCCCGCGTAAAAGAAGTAGCCCGAGAGCGTGAGGAAAATAACCATCACGACGTAAGCGATCGGGGAAACGAAGTAGTGCTTCAATTCCTTCTGGACGATAGCCCAGGTATTAGCCCACGACTGCTGCATGTTTTCCTCCGTCGGCAGAGGCGACGTTCGTCAGAGAGACCTGCGACTCCTCTTCCTTGGAAATGAGGTCGATGAAGACCTCCTCCAGCGACCGGCCCCGCGTGAGCTCGGAAACCTTTCCCTCCAACACGATTTTTCCGCGATGGATGATCACCGCTCGATTGCAGATCATCGTGACTTCCGGAAGGATGTGCGTGGAGAGGATGATCGTATGTTCCTTGGAAAGCTCCAGGATCAGTTCCCGAATCTCCCGGATTTGCCGGGGATCGAGACCGATGGTCGGTTCGTCCAGAATCAAGACTTCCGGCCGGTGAATAATCGCCTGGGCCAACCCTACCCTTTGCTTGAATCCCTTGGAGAGATTTCCGATCAGGCGGCTTCGCACTTCGGGTAAGCCGCAACGTTGAATCGCCCAATCGATCCGCTCGTTCCGCTCGGCGGCCGGAACCCCTTTGATCTTCGTGACGAACTTCAAATAGGAGACGACCGTGAGGTCATGGTAAAGCGGAGGCGTTTCGGGAAGGTATCCGAGCCGCTTTTTCACTTCAATCGGCTGATCGAGAACGTCGAACCCCGCGACAACCGCCGTGCCGCCCGTCGGGGGAAGAAACCCGGTCAGCATCCGCATCGTCGTCGTTTTTCCCGCACCGTTGGGTCCCAAAAAACCGAGGATCTCGCCTCGCCCGACGCTGAACGTGACATGATCCACCGCCCGAATCTCACCGTAGAGCTTGGTCAATTGTTTTGCTTCGATCATCTTCTCCTCACTGCTTCCGCTAAACGGCAGACTATAGCTGGAATTGCGGGGACTTCCAGGTTTCGACGTGTACGATGCGAATTTCTCTTTTTGATGTCAAGCTCCAGCCAACCCCACACGAATCCGCTATAATACGTAACTCCAAACGTATGCCGATCTCCGGACAAGTCCCGCGCGAGTCCTCTTCTTCGCTCCCGATCGTTCCGCTCACCGAGCTGGCCCGCCTTCAACTTTTCAAGGACATTCCCGCGGGCAGCCTGGAAAGCTTGGAAGGGAGCGTGCACCGCGCGACGATTGACCAGGGCGAGACGATTCTCGAGCTGGCCAAAGAGAAGCAGCTCTTCGAAAACTTTTATTTCATCGCGCACGGCCATGTGAAAGTCATCGGCCTCGACGAGGAAGCGCGCGTCAAACCGCTGAATTTCCTCCGAAAGGGCGATTTTTTCGTCGACAAGTCGGTGAACTGGCGGAGCCAGGTGGCCACGAAAGCCGTGGCCATGACCGGCGTGGAACTTCTGATTCTCCCGCGCGAAGAATTCCGGCGGGCCACGCAGAGCCACCATCCGCTCGAGAAAAAACTGAAAGAACTGGCCGACCGGATCGACTACCGAAACCGCATTTACAGCGAAGACCGCTACGCCCGCTCCGTCATGGAATTTCTGATCGAAACGGAACTCACCCAGGCCTCGCGCATCAAGATCACCGAGATGGACAAGTGCATCGAATGCAACACCTGTTACCAGTCTTGCGAAGAGCGGCACGGCTTTCAGAGGCTGGAGCGCGGGTACGCGCACTTCGGCGTCCTCGATTTCGCGAAAAGCTGCCTGACCTGTTTTTACCCCACCTGCATTCCGGCCTGCCCGGTCGACAGCGTCCTTTTCAATCCCAAGAACGGCGAAGTGGAAATCGACGACAGTTGCATCGGCTGCTCGGCTTGCGCCCGAGCTTGCCAGTACGGCGCGATCAAGATGTACAAAGTGGTTCCGGACGATGCCCGTTTTGCCCGGTTCCTAAAGCCCGGGAAAAAAATCAAACCAAAATTCATCGCCGACAAATGCAATCACTGCGACGGATACGACGACATGGTGTGCATTACCAATTGTCCCACAGGGGCCATCATTGAAGTTGAGGCCTCCGATCTCTTCGATAATCCCCGCGTGTTCGGGGCGGGGGCCGGCGCTTGGCATCGGCTCCCCAGTAAAATCGAGAGGCACCCGGTGGAATTGGCTCTGCAAAAGTTCTACGTGCTTCTGGGGTTTCTCGGGACGTTTTGGCTTTTGTGGGAAGCGTACGCTCTCAACCGGTTCCCCGCGGCATCGATCCTCAAGCAATTTCAACTGTCCGGTGTGATCCCGTCCGATTTCGGCCTTGAATTCCGTCGCGGGTCGCAATACTGCAATTTTCTCGGCAATGCCGGCTTTGCGCTGATCTTATTCGCCCTTCTCTATCCATTAAGAAAAGGGTTCCCGAAGTTGTTCAAATATTTTGGAAAGAAGCCGCTCTGGCTCGATTTCCACAACTTTTGCGGCATTTTTGGAACCATTCTCGTTCTTTTTCACACCGGCTTTGTCTTTCCGTTTCAGCCGAGCACATTCGGTTTCCTGGCGCTCGTCGCCGTAGCGGCCAGCGGTGTGTTCGGCCGGTTTCTCTACCAGGCTATTCCGCGTCGTGTGGCCGGCACCGAACTTGAAATGAAGGAAATCGAAGAAGAAGACGCCGCGATCACGCAGAAGCTGGACGCCCTGATGGAAGGATCGACCAAGCATCGCGATCTGATCCGCGCGATCACCCAGTCACTCGCCCAGGACGCCGAAAGAAACCCCACGCTATGGAGTTACATTCGATCCGTCGTAAAAACCTACTGGCTTCTGTGGAGGCTTCGAATTTACTGGCCGAAGGAACTTCGGATCCACCGGAGACAGATCGGCGTTTTCCTCACGCTGTTGCACGAGAAACTCCGGCTTCAGCGAAACGTGGCGTTTTTGAGTCTGTCATCGCGGCTCTTCGTCCGCTGGCAATACATCCACCGACCGTTCGCCTACATCATGTCGGCCATCGCGATCGGTCATGTCATTCGAAATCTGATTTTCTTTCCGAATCTGTAGCCCTGCGGAATCAGCCCAGCCGATCGTTGCTCACGATGTCCCACAATATTTTCCGGTATTCCTGCATCATCAACGGCTGCCACTGCATTTGCTCTTCACAAGTCATTGTGGAATTCGTGAGATTTCGTATCTGCTGCTCCGCATCGGGTTGAACGGAGATACGAGCGCATTGATAGCTCTTAAAATCCATCTGTGGATGATAACGGCGTACAACTCGCATTTCGTTCAAGTGAGCGAAATCCTCCATGTAGGTTCCGAATTTGTCCTTGAGGGCATACAGTTTACCTCTAAGCGGCCCTTTCTCGTACGTCTTCAAGAGGACAGTCTGCCGTGCTTTTTCTTCCCCAAACCATTTTTCAACAAAATTATCGTCGATGATGGGGGGATTTGGCCCTCGGTAGCCCGCCTTGATGTTCGAACCCTTGTCCCATTTCGCCTCGCTTGGGCCGGATTCGTAAATTAGGTGACCCAGTTCATGTGCCACTAAAATTTCCAGGTGAATCGAAGCTGGAGTGTTTCTGTTGGCGATAAAGACCACCGGCGGAGTACCGAAATGATCCTCAAAGAAAGTTCGGACGGTGGTTCTCTCCGTAGCCACGAGCTGACCCATCTCGGGATTGATATCTTCCAAATCCCGGTAGCTGGTTACAACGAAGCTATCAAGGTACGAGGACTGTCGAAGAACGTTTTGGAACACCTGTGGGCCGACAAAACGAACGGTGATGTCCGTTTGGCAAATCGCTGGATCCATCACGTATAAGGCACAGGTCTCGCGTAAGCGGGGCACGAGATCAAAAAGCGACCGTTTATCGGATATAGCCCAATCTCGGGCCTGGTTCCCCCATTGGGCCGGAGGCACCGATGCCGCACCATCCATTTCAAAAGCAATAGTTTCGCGAGCAGCTTCACGTGAATGCCATCCTTCCGCCGTATCTTCGGCCCACGCGCGAGCGCTAACCAAAAACGGACAAAGAAGAACTAGGGCAAATGCCCCCCTTGTGTCCATCGATTCCCCCCGATCTGCCGCACCTCTCCGTGCCCCCCTAACGGCGGTATCTAGTCTAACGCCAAAATTCACATGAACTCCAGAAAAAACACCCTTGGTTTACGCGCTGCGTAACAGCCGCGCGGGACAGGAGTCAAGTGACTGAATCGATTAGAATTTCAATGACTTCACCCGCCGGCTTCGAAAGCGGCTCGCTTATTGACTTAATTTAGCGAACGAATCGTCAAGGGTGTTCATGTCCGCCAATCGGTTTCGGATGTTTGAGTGCCTCTTGTCGTGCTCTTTCCCGCGCTTTTTCTTCCGCTATAGGATTCTTCGGCTTCGCGTTCAATGCTCCATTAAAATCGTTGAGCGTTTCGAACACCACATCTCCGCCCTGGTGGAAATTTAACTTTTCATGAATTTCGTTGTCCGGGTTTAACGAACCATCGTCCGAAGCGTAACCTTTAAAATATACTGCGGTATATGCCACACCCAAATGCCCTTCCAGTGCGGTCTCCGCCTCGTCCGCGGCTAACACGTACGCGCGGTTCCCGTAAAACCACTGCGATTCGAGGACGAGCTTCTTCATCTTTCGAAGATTTTGAGACAACTGACTTTTCGGATTGTCGATAATTTGATCGAATCCCGGCTGAATATAATGCTGGAGCGCTTCGTACAAAACAGCGCCCAACTGATTTGCGCCGCTCGAAAGGTCCCACGAATCAGGATTGCACTCGATGATCAGTTCCTGAGTTCTACGAACGATCGTTCCATCCGGATTGCGATCGGCGTAGTCGAAATACATTCGGAAGTCATGGTCCCCATCCACAAACATATTTGGACTCCCCAAGTGCCGGGAGGCGAACTCAATGCCTACACGGACGATCCGATCCGCGGCCGGATCCGGGCAATTCGCTTTCCAATCTTGCCTGTCGGCTGAACGGTTGGTCGGTACCGCCACCTGTCGCACTTGCTCCTTAGCCAGTGCTGATCCGATGAAGAGGATAAGGATAATAGAGAAAGTCCAAAGGAATCGCTGGGTCATGAGCCGACCTCCAGGTTTATTAAGAACGTGTTAGTGAATGCATAACGCAAAGTGCCAAGCAATTGCAACAAGAAAAAATTGACGTATGAAAAATTTAATATCTACCTAGGACAAGTTGTCAAACAAAACCCGCTTAGATCCAGGGATCCTCGATATCTTATTAAAATAATAGATAAATTGTCACAGGCTATGCGTGCCATGGCGGCACACGGTTTGCCGACTATACGCTCAAACGCCTTACATCGGGATTGACAGCCCTCTTCTTGGTCGTAAGCACTCGTGGCTTGACACTTAACGCGATGCGCTATATAGCTTCCTGAGCCTAGCGGAAGGTAGTAACGACGCCATGTCATTTTCCTTAATTCCCTCCCGGATACCATTTTTCTTGATGATTGCCTGTTCCCTATTCACTTCCGGAACTGCGGCCGCATCCTCAAGCGCAGAGGAATGCCGAGATCAATTAAAGCAGGAACTCGAAAGCGAGTTTCAAGAAGAAGGGCTGGCTCTCGGGTTTCCGGATACCAAGGACTTTGAAGGCGTGTGGTGCGATTCCGCGAGAGTCGTCTTTGCGGAAGAAGTCCGGAAACTCGTGAACCGCCTCTCGGAGACTCGACTGGACGGTCGCGAAGAGATTGCTGATCTCGAACGACTCTTGTCCCTCGTTGAGCAGCTCGGGCCGACACCTCTTATCGATTACACGCGAAATGCCACCCGTCAGCGGCTGGAATTACTGCGTAGCCTGTGGAACGGTCCTAGGCTGCGTATCGATGTCGGGTCCGGCCACGGCATCCTGTTTGGATGCGGGGACAAAAGCCAAAGCATTCTTCTCCCTGATTTAGAAGGGTCTGAGTCCGGATGGCAGTGGGAAATGCATGTAAGCTGGTCCGGGTCGACCTATTGCAGGGGCGCGACAGTTTTTCAAAAACCGATACGAGCCAAAGCGAAGTAAGTTTTCGACGGTTGAACCGCAATTTTCCGTGACGTAGGGATTTTCCCTCCGTACGATTATGTCGATCCAACTTCTTGAGATTGCGCGCATTTTTGCACAAATCAAAGCCCATACTTTTCGGACTTTGTTCATTCCTTTGGGTGTCGTCCGCGACAGCCCAGTTCGATTTCACAAAATGGATTAATCCCGGCCCGCTCTCGAAGCCTCACGAAACGCTTGAGGGCGTCACAAACTGCACAAAGTGCCACGCCTCGGCGCAGGGAATCCCTGACAATAAATGCCTGGCCTGCCACACCGAGATCGGCGAAAGGCTCGCGGCCAAAAAGGGGTACCACGCCCAGCAGACGAAGCTCTGCATGACTTGCCACGGCGAACACAAGGGACGCAACTACGACGAAACGGGTCTGACCCGTCTGCCGTTCAACCATGCCGAGTCGGGCTGGCCGCTCACGGGCGGACACGCCAAGGTCACGTGCGAAAAATGCCACACCGGCATGCGAAAGAACGTGGACACCAAGAAGCCGACAACGAAGCGGACGTATTTGGGAGCTCCCACCACCTGCGTCGGCTGTCACGCCGATCCGCACAAGAGTCAAAAAGAAAGTTTCACCAAGTGCGAGCGTTGCCACACCGTCGACCATTGGAAAACCCTCAAGGGTCGCCTCTCCTTCAATCACAACAACGAAAGTCGGTACCCGCTCACCGGAAAGCATGAAGTCGTCGCCTGCTACGGCTGCCACAAGAAAAAAACTTGGGCGCCGCTGCCGTTCGCCCAGTGCACCGATTGCCACGTCGACCCGCACAAAGGGAAGCTCGGGCCGAATTGCGAAAAGTGCCACAACACCAAGACGTGGCGGGCGATCACGCCCGGCTCGAAAGACGGAAAGCCGTTCGATCACGACAAGACCGCGTTCCCTCTCAAAGGGGAACACCGGAGCGTCACCTGCCTGCGGTGTCACGGTCCGGTTATCGGAAAGATGCAAAATTTCGATCAGTGCGGCGGCTGCCACAACAATCCGCACGGCAATCAATTCCAGGAACTCTGGGACGTAAAGAGGCCGTGCAAGAGCTGCCATCTTGAAGACGGCTGGATGATTCTTTCGTTCCAGCACAATCGCGACTCCCGGTATGAACTCGAAGAAAAACATCTCGAGGTTCCATGCGAGCAGTGCCACATCGATCGGAAGTACCGCTGGCTTCCGTCGGCTCCCGATTGTTCGACCTGTCATCAAGATGTCCACCGCGCTCAATTCACAAAACCGTGCGCTTCGTGCCACACGACCAAGAGTTTCAACATGCTCACGTTCGATCACAACAAGGACTCCCCCTTCCCCTTGGTCGGGAAGCACCAGA
>DATDPG010000081.1 GCA_035292885.1 Bdellovibrionota bacterium
CGTTCGTCCGGAGGTGGTGGACCTGATGGTGGAGATGCTCAATCGCGACATCGTGCCGGTTGTCCCTTGCCAAGGTTCGGTGGGGGCCAGCGGGGACCTCGCTCCACTAGCCCATATGGCTCTTGCGATGATCGGCGAAGGAACCGTGGAATGGAACGGGGAGCGTGTTCCCTCCAAAAAAGCATTCGCGGACGCCTCACTCAAGCCCTTAACCCCTGCGGCAAAGGAGGGTCTGGCCCTCTTGAACGGCACGCAGATGATGACGGCGATGGGGGGGCTGGCGCTCCTGCGCGGAGAAAACGCTCTCCGTCATGTGGACGTTGCCGCCGCGATGACGTTGGAGGCGGTTCTCGGCACGCCGAAAGCCTATGACGAACGGGTGCACAAGCTTCGTCCACACCCGGGCCAGACCGATGCTGCCTATAACCTCCGGCTCTTGACGGCCGGCAGCGAAATTTCAACGTCGCACCGCGATTGCGATCGCGTACAGGATGCCTACTCGGTTCGGTGCGCTCCTCAGGTCCACGGCGCCGGTCGGGATGCGCTGACGTATGTCCGCTCTGTTTTAGAGCGAGAAATGAACAGCGTGACCGACAACCCGATTTTGTTCCCCGGCGAAAAAGATCCGATCGCCTCGGCGGGGAATTTTCACGGTCAACCCGTCGCCGTGGCTCTCGACACGATGGCGCTCGCATTGACCGGCGTGGCATCGATCAGCGAGCGACGGATATTCCGTCTCCTAGATCCGAAGCTCTCCGAACTTCCGGCCGGGCTGACGTCGGACGCCGGATTGAAGTCGGGATTGATGATGGCGCAGGTGACGGCCGCTTCACTGGTGAGCGAGTGCAAGACGCTCTCTCATCCGGCAAGTGTTGATTCGATTCCGACCTGGGCCGATCAAGAAGATCACGTCAGCATGGGAGCGTTCGCCGCCCGAAAGGCGGAGCAGATTGTGGACGCGTTCGAAAAGGTCATTGCGATCGAATTGATATGCGCCGCCCAGGGACTCGAATACCGAAAACCTCTCCGTCCTTCGAAAGGCGTCGAGGCGGCCGTTAAAGCGCTTCGTACCGTCGTGCCTTCGGTGACCGAAGATCGGCAATTGACGCCCGATTTCGAAGTGGCCGTGGGCCTGATTCGAAGTCGAACTCTTCTGGAGGCAGTTCAAGACGTCGTCGGAGAGCTCAAATGAGCGGCGCTAGAACGATCCGCGCTCCTCGAGGACTCTCGATCACCTGCAAGGGTTGGGGACAAGAAGCTGCCATGCGGATGCTCATGAACAACCTCGATCCCGACGTGGCCGAGAAGCCGGACGAACTCATCATTTACGGCGGGACAGGAAAGGCGGCGAGAAGCTGGGAGGATTTCGACCGGATTGTGGCGACGCTCAAACGGCTGAAGAACGATGAAACGATGTTGGTTCAGTCGGGCCGAGCCGTGGGTGTCGTGCAAACGCACGAGGAGGCGCCGCGCGTTTTAATTTCGAACGCCATGTTGGTTCCGGCGTGGGCGACCTGGGAAAACTTTTGGGAGCTGGAACGCAAGGGACTCACGATGTTCGGCCAGATGACGGCCGGAAGCTGGATTTATATTGGGACGCAGGGAATTTTGCAGGGGACGTACGAAACGTTCGGCGAGGCGGCGCGAAAACATTTCAATTCGTCGTTGAAAGGGAGGTGGGTGCTCTCCGGCGGACTCGGCGGGATGGGAGGCGCGCAGCCGCTAGCGGTTACCATGAATGACGGAGTTTTTCTCGGTGTCGAAGTTGATCCCGCTCGTATCGAGCGGCGGCTCAAGACACGCTATCTCGACGAAAAAGCCGAGAATCTGGACGACGCACTCCGTCGGGTTCAACGGGCCGTTCAAGAAAAGAGAGCACTTTCCGTGGCCGTCGTGGCGAACGCCGCGGACGTATTCGGCGAACTCGTCCGGAGAAAAATCGTGCCGGACTTGGCGACCGATCAGACTTCGGCGCACGATCCGCTCAACGGATATGTTCCCCAGAACCTAACGCTCGCGGAAGCTGCGGATTTACGGCGGAAAAACCCGGAAGATTATGTCCGGCGAAGCCAGGCTTCCATGGCCGTCCAGGTTCGGGCGATGCTTTCGATGCAGAAGTCGGGCGCTGCCGTGTTTGATTACGGCAACAACATTCGCGGTCAGGCGAAGATTGCCGGTGTCGAAAATGCATTCGATTTTCCCGGTTTCGTCCCCGCGTATATCCGGCCGCTCTTTTGCGAAGGAAAGGGGCCGTTTCGGTGGGCGGCGCTCTCCGGCGACCCGAAGGACTTGGCGCGCACCGACCGGGCGATCCTCGAACTCTTTCCGAAGAACGAGGGTTTGCATCGCTGGATTCGCTTGGCGAGTGAGCGGGTCGCGTTTCAGGGTCTTCCGGCGCGAATTTGCTGGCTCGGTTACGGCGAACGGGCGAAAGCGGGACTTCGGTTCAACGAGCTGGTGGCCAACGGAGAAATTTCGGCGCCGATCGTCATCGGCCGCGATCATCTCGACTGCGGCTCCGTAGCGTCTCCGAATCGGGAGACCGAAGGGATGAAAGACGGCAGCGACGCGATCGCCGACTGGCCGATCTTAAACGCCATGGCGAACGTGGCGAGCGGAGCCTCATGGGTGTCGGTTCATCATGGAGGGGGTGTGGGGATCGGCTATTCGATCCATGCGGGAATGGTGGCGGTGGCGGACGGGACACCGATGGCTGCGCGGCGTTTGCAGCGCGTCTTGACGACCGATCCTGCCACGGGCGTCATCCGACATGCCGACGCCGGATACGAAAAAGCCATTGCTGTTGCCAAAGAGCGAGGGGTAGATCTCGCTCGATGAAGTCCAATCCGGCGACAACGATCCTTGTCGGAAACATTGGCCAATGCCTGACGCTTGATTCGGCTCAAAACGGCAACCCGCTTGGATTGATTTCAAACTCCGCCGTCGCGATTGCAGGCGAGAAAATTCTTTGGGTGGGCCCGGAAAAGAGTTTGCCCAAGGAATATCGCGAGGCCCGGACGATCGACGCAGAAGGAGCGCTGGTCACGCCCGGATTGATCGACTGCCACACGCATCTTCTGTTCGGCGGTTCGCGGGCGGATGAATTCTTCGCCCGCCTCCAAGGCGAGACGTACGAGTCGATTGCGAAAAAGGGGGGCGGAATCCAGAAAACGGTGGCGGCCACCGAGAAGGCAACGGATCGAGAATTGTTGGATACCGCTCGAAAGCGGCTGGACCGTTTTCTTTCGTACGGCGTGACGACGGTGGAAGTCAAGAGCGGATACGGCCTTTCGACCGAGAGCGAATTGCGAATTCTGCGGTTGCTTCGAAAACTGGAACATCCGGCGAATGTCATTCCGACATTTCTAGGAGCGCATATCGTGCCCAACGCGTATTCGAAAAAACGGGGAGAGTACGTGCGCCTCGTATGCGAAGAGATGCTGCCCAAAGTGAACGAAGGGAAACTATCGAACATCTGCGATGTTTTTTGTGAAGAGGGCGCGTTCACGGTGGACGAGAGCCGGGCCATTTTATCGGCGGCGAAAGAATTGGGGATGAAAGTAAAAATCCATGCGGATCAATTGTCGTGCACGGGTGCGGCGGAACTCGCGGCGGAGATGAACGCGCTGTCGGCCGATCATTTGGAGCATGCGAGCGATGCAGGAATTCGTGCGATGGCAAAGGGCGGCGTGGTGGGCGTACTTCTTCCGGGAGCGGTATTCTCGCTCGGAAAGCGAACGTATCCGCCGGCGAGAAAACTGCTGGATGCCGGCGTTTCGGTTGCCATTTCGACCGACTGCAATCCGGGGACGTCGAACACGGAAAACCTTCCTTTGATGATGTCGCTCGCGGCGGTGGAACTGCGAATGACGCTCGGAGAGATTTGGTTGGCTGTGACCAGAAATGCTGCGCGAGCTCTGGGACTCTCAGACCGAGGATCAATTCGAAAAGGTCTTCGCGCCGATTTCGTGATCTGGGACGCGGTCGACGCGATGGAAGTGCCCTACCGTTACGGTGCCGCCCGTCCCCGGACGACCATTACCGGCGGCAATAAGTGTCAGGCGCCTGCTGACAATTGCACCTGACGGTTAAAGTTGTCAGTTTCGGTGTACCTGACACCCCTATCGTGCTTGAATCACCTGGCATACGAGTTGCTTTTTTGATCGATCATCATGACCACAAAACAAAAAATAGAGGTTGCCGTTGTTATAGGGTTTGCCGTCCTCTTTAACGCAAACACCTATGCCGAAGAATCAATCCCAAAGCCTAAATCGGTCGGTGTCGCGTTGGCTCTTGGACTCGATCCAATTCCGGGCGATTCCCTGATATATTCGGGGCGTCCGGTGCAAGCATTAGGGTCCTTTCTTCTGGGTGCGGCCGGAGCAGGTCTTATCGGGCTTGGCGTTGGTTTGAATGCAGGCAGCCCAAGTGCCGAACAGCAAAGCGCGGGCACATGGATTGCTCTTGGTGTGATGTTGTATGCTCCAGCATACGCCTGGGATCTCATTGGAGGCGTGGCTTTTGCCAAAAGACACAACGCGGAGATCGAGAAGCGAAAGAGAACCAGTTTCTTACAAACGCTGCAACCCACGCTGGCGGTGACACCGGACGGTGCTCTCGCCGGTGCCCGGTTCGATTTTTGAGACGGAGGAGACCCCACGCAAAGGAACTCCAAAATTTTGATCTTCAGCCTGGTTTCAACTCTCGCGTCGTGCGGCGGTTCGGCCGTGGAGGTGGGAACAGGTGATCCTTTCTCGTCTCTCGATACACAACCCACGGGATTTGAACTCGCAACAATCATCACAGGCCTGGATTCCTATTTTGTGACAGCGGAGGAATTCCCTTTTGGTTCTGAAGTAACAAAGGACTGCCCGTCAGGTGGGACATTTACCGAAAACGTTCAGGTCAGCGAAACGGAGAATGGCGCAACCCTAACAGGAGACGTCTCGGTCTCGGCATGCTCAGTATCCTTTTTTATTGACGGTCAGGCACGTGAAGAATCTCTCACCGGAACCATTCATGTGAGGAGCGACTTGACTCAAACTGATGAGATTGTTCAATTCTCCGTCGCTCTCTCAGTAAGTGGCGACCTGGGATTTTCAATGGAATGCGACGTTCAGTTTCGTCATTCCAACACGGACTTCTCCCATACAGGCTCAGGCCAATGTGTTTTTCACGATCAAGAAGGGACGACCGTCACAGTGTCCGGTGATGAGTTGGTTGGACTTAGGTCGCAAACGCCGATCATATAGACTCGGGGTCAAGCCGACCCGAATAGTTCAAAGCCATTACAAACGGTCTTTAAAAGCGGCCGGCTATTCCAGCCCTAGGGCGAAACGAAGCGCTTCGTCGATGCCCTGCATTTTCGTCGACGGCAGCAGGCAAACTCTGGCGGAAAGAGACCTCTTCGGGATCGTGGTTACCGTGTCGAGATTTGCGACGCACGGTCGAGGTAGTCCTTCGCTTTTCCCTAAAGGGACTTCGACAGGCAGATCTCGAATCCGCGTCGTAATCGGAGCGACGGTTACAAGATCTCTGACTTGATATGCCTCGTCCCGGGATAGAAGAACGACCGGCCTACGCCCCGCTGGTTTAGAGACTTCCGCCCACCATACTTCCCCCCGTTTCATTCCCAGGATTCCTCGGCGAGCAGGTACGTAGCGGCCTCTTCGGCCGCCTTGATTTCATCTGCGGTTTCCGGATTTTTTGAATAACCCACAATATACTGTTCAATTTTCTTTCTTCGTGTCTGACTCTCCATAAATGAACGGATCGCCCGCTGAATAAATGAACTTCGAGATTCCCCCGAGTTCTTCCGAAATTTTTCCATTTGCCGAAGCAGCGCGTGTGGCAAACTGATGGCCAGCTTCTCGCACAGGTCGTTCGAACTTCTCGACATACTAAAGGAATACCATATTCATACCGCGAATAAAAGTTTCTATCGGACCGCGGGGGCGGCGGGCGCATCGCCCTGTCGGAGCCTGTCGATATCGAGCGAACTCTCCCGGCCGTCGCTCGCAGGGTCACGTTGATCGATGAAAAAGGCCAGGGTTGAGCGGAGTTAACGAGCGAACCAGGAAATCACTCCCTCTCTACTTGACATTACCCGCCTATCCCATTAAAAAGACGCGTTTTTTAAGCTCGTCGGAAATGAAAACCTATTCACAGAAAACAGCCGAAGTGGAACGGAATTGGCGCATCGTGGATGCGCAGGACAAGGTTCTGGGGCGCTTGGCCTCGCAGATCGCCGTGACGCTGCGGGGAAAAGACAAGGCGACGTTTACGCCGCACATCGACGGCGGGGACTTCGTGATCGTCGTCAACGCCGAGAAGGTTCATCTCACCGGCGCCAAAGAGGACGGAAAGATTTATTACCAGCACACTCGGTTTCGAGGCGGCCTCAAATCCTGGCCGGCGAGACGGATGCGTGAAATACACCCCGAAGAGATGATCCGCCGGGCGGTCTGGGGAATGCTCCCCAAAGGTCCGCTGGGAAGGGAAATGATTAAGAAACTCAAGGTCTACAAGGGGTCGGCCCACCCGCACGTAGCGCAGCAGCCTAAGCCGCTTGCGATCGCAAAATAAGGAACAGATTCCATGCCGAAAGCGTTTTACAAGTTTGCCAGTGTTGGAAAGAGAAAGACGGCGGTGGCCCGCGTTTACATGAATCCAGGAAAAGGAAACTGGGAAATCAATGAGCGCGGGCTCGAAGACTATTTTCCAACGAGGTCTTTGCAGACGACCGTAAATGAGGCGTTTGAAACGACCGGCACGGCGGGACAATTCGATGTCAAAATCCGCGTTGTGGGCGGGGGAGTCACAGGCCAGGCCGATGCAGTGAGGCACGGCATCGCTCGTGCGTTGCTTCGTGCCGATGTGGCGCACCGGCCGAAATTAAAAACGGCGGGTCTGTTGACACGAGATTCGAGAAAGAAGGAACGGAAGAAATATGGACAGCCGGGAGCGCGGAAGCGTTTCCAATACTCGAAGCGATAAATCGATTTTCCGAAACGTACGGGGTGCAACGGAAAAAAGGGGCTTTTGCCCCTTTTTTTATGATCAAATTCTGAACGGGCAGGGGGAAGAATGAAACAGCCGAAATATATTTTTGTGACGGGCGGCGTGGTTTCGTCGTTGGGAAAGGGCCTGGCGGCGGCCTCGATCGGGGCGCTGCTCGAAAATCGCGGGCTCAAAGTCACGATGCAGAAATTGGATCCTTACATCAACGTGGATCCAGGGACGATGTCCCCTTTTCAGCACGGTGAAGTGTTCGTCACCGCCGACGGAGCGGAGACCGATCTCGATTTGGGGCACTACGAACGATTCACGTCCGCCAAAATGACCCGCGCCAATAACGTTACCACCGGCAAAGTTTACGAGTCGGTCATCACGAAGGAGCGAAGAGGAGATTATTTGGGCGCGACGGTCCAGGTGATTCCGCACATTACCGACGAGATCAAATCGTTGATTCGCGCCAACGCGAAGAATTCGGACGTCGCCATCATCGAGGTTGGGGGGACGGTAGGAGACATCGAAAGCCAGCCGTTTGTCGAGGCCATTCGGCAGTTTCGAGCCGAGGACGGCAGGCAAAACACGCTCTACATCCACCTGACGCTCGTTCCGTTTATACCGACGGCTGGAGAATTAAAGACCAAGCCGACACAACATTCGGTTAAGGCATTACAGCAATTGGGTATCCAGCCCGATATCCTTCTTTGCCGGACCGATCGTTTTCTCTCCCCGGAAATCAAAAAGAAGATCGGTCTCTTCTGCAACTTGACTCCGGACGCCGTCATTACGGCGAAGGACGTCGAGACGACGTACGAAGTTCCATTGGTTTTTCATAACGAGGGGCTGGATGACAAAATCATCGAATATCTCAATATGTGGACCCGCACGCCGGACCTCACGGTCTGGGAGCAGCTGGTTGAAAAGATCAAACGCCCGAAAAGAGAGACGACCATCGGCGTAGTCGGCAAATACGTGCACCTGGTCGATTCATACAAGAGCCTGAACGCCGCGTTGATTCACGGTGGAATCGCCAACGACGCGCGCGTTCACATGCGCCACCTGGATTCCGAAGAGATTGAAAAAAGCGGACCGGACGAATATCTCAAGGACGTGGATGGTCTCCTGGTGCCGGGAGGTTTCGGAAGCCGAGGCATCGAAGGGAAGATTCAGGCGATCCGTCACGCTCGGGAAAAGGGGATGCCGTTTTTCGGAATCTGCCTCGGTTTGCAATGCGCCGTGATCGAATACGCCCGCAACGTTTGCAAGATGGAGGGAGCGAATTCCTCCGAATTCGACGAACATACAAAATATCCCGTGATCGACTTGATGGAACATCAGCGGGGCGTGGACAAAAAAGGAGCCACGATGCGGCTCGGCTCCTATCCGTGCAAAATCCTGCCCGGCACTCTTGCGCACCGGATTTATCAAGCCGACGAGATTCAGGAGCGGCATCGACATCGGTGGGAAGTGAACAACGATCTGCGCGGCCGGATTGAAGAGGCGGGGTTCCGTGCCACGGGCATCTACACGGCTTCGAACTTGGTGGAGATCATGGAGCTTGCAAACCACCCTTGGTTCTTGGGATGCCAGTATCATCCGGAGTTTCAATCAAGACCGACGGCGCCGCATCCCCTGTTTCGATCGTTCATCGCCGCGGCCCTTGAACACCGATCGTAAGAAGCCAATTTTATTGAGCTAAATCAGCTTCCATGTTACCTGTGTAAGACCGTGTCCATTCCGCTGAAACAAGCCATGCGCGTCGGCGCATACGTGATGAAGCAGAAGATGAAGGGGACGAAGCGGTTTCCGCTGGTTCTCATGCTCGAACCGCTCTATCGCTGTAACCTCGCGTGTGCTGGGTGTGGAAAGATTCAACACCCTGAAGAGATCCTAAAGCGAAACCTCACGCCGGACGAATGTTTCCATGCGACGGAAGAGTGTGGGGTGCCGGTGGTGTCGATCGCCGGCGGTGAGCCGCTGATTCATCCGCAGATCGATGAGATCGCCAACGGTCTCGTGTTCCGGAAAAAGTTCGTCTACCTCTGCACGAACGCCATTTTATTGGAAAAGAATCTCCATCGCTTCACGCCGTCTTCTTACTTCACGTTCAGCGTTCACATGGACGGGCTCGAAAAACGTCACGACGAACTGGTTTGTAAAGACGGCGTCTTTAAGAAGGCCGTGGCCGGAATTAAAGCGGCCAAGAATAAAGGATTTCGAATCACGACGAACACGACGGTGTTCGAGGGGGAAAACCCGGAGGAACTGGCCGACCTTTTTGATTTCCTGACCGACCTGGGAGTCGACGGAATGATGATTTCCCCCGGGTATGCGTATCAAAAGGCTCCGGACCAGGATCACTTCCTAAAACGCGGGCGGACGACCCAACTTTTCCAGAAGATTTTTGACATCGGACGGCGTCGAGGTCGGAAATGGCCGTTCAATCACTCTCCTTTCTTTCTCGACTTTCTCGCGGGAAAAATCGACTACGAGTGCACGCCGTGGGGCAATCCGAACTTTTCGGTTCTCGGATGGCAACGCCCCTGTTATCTCTTGGGTGAGGGATACGTCAAAAGCTTCGACGAATTGATGAACGATACCGCTTGGGAGAATTACGGGCGAAAGAGCGGCAACCCCAAGTGCGCCGATTGCATGGTCCACTGTGGATATGAACCGACCGCGGTCACCGATTCCACACGCACGATTCCGAATACAATTCGGTCCCTTCGCTCCGTGCTGGCATAATTCCTGCGCAATGCAGGATTTGACCCAAGCGTGTTATTCCAAAAATATGCCAATATAAGCCGTTGAAACAAAACAGAAAATAGCCGCCATCAGAATTCTCGCATTTACAGGGATGAAGCCGAGGTGTTATCGTAATTACGTCTGCGGGAGCAAGAGAAGGTAGGCGCTCCCCTCCAACGCATGGCACTCGAACTGAAGCAGAGTCTTCGTTTAAGCCAGCAGCTGGTCATGACCCCGCAGCTGCAGCAAGCCATTAAATTGCTGCAGCTCAATCGCCTGGAACTCGCGGAACATGTGATGGGCGAACTTCTGGAAAATCCGATCCTCGAAGAATACGCCGAAAACGCCGACGAAGAGGACGTCAAGGAGACCAAGCAAGACAAAATCGAAAAAGTCGAAGACGCCAAGACCAAAGAGGTCGATCCCCAAAAAGGGGAAGGTTCGGACGACATCAATTGGGAAAATTATCTCAACAGCCAGCCGTACACACCCTCGTACGGCGGGGCGGCCCGAGACATCGACCCGGATCTTCCGTCATTTGAAGCTACGCTCACGCGAGCCGATTCTTTGGCGGAACATTTGATGAGCCAACTCCATCTCACGCGCATGAGCGATCACGAAATGAACATCGGCGCCGTCGTCATCGGAAACCTCGATGACAACGGCTATCTCGTGTCGTCGCTGGAAGATATGGCGCGCAAGACCAGGACGACGCCGGAAGAAGTGGAAAAAGTCCTTAAGAAAATCCAGGAGTTCGATCCCATCGGTGTCGGCGCGCGGGATCTTCGGGAATGCTTGCTGATTCAGGCGAAACAGATTCCCCACAACGACCTCATTCGAAAGATCATTGAAAATCATTTGCACGATCTCGAGCGAAAAGCGTATCCCGCGATCTCGAAAGCCTGTGGCGTGCCTCCGGACCAGGTGATCGCAGCGGTAAAGGAGATCACGAAGCTGGAACCCAAGCCGGGAAGGCCGTTCTACGACGAAAGTTCCCAGTACATCACGCCCGATATCTATGTGTACAAAGTCGGCGACGAGTACGTCATCGTGCAAAACGAAGACGGGCTTCCAAAGCTTCGCATTTCCAATTTTTATCAGAGCGTTCTGCGCGGAAACCATTCGTCATCGATGACGAAGGAATACATCAACGACAAACTCCGTTCGGCGGTCTGGTTGATTCGATCGATTCACCAGCGGCAGCGGACGATTTACAAGGTCACGGAATCGATTGTGAAGATTCAGCGCGATTTTCTCGAGAGGGGGATCTCCGCGCTCAAGCCAATGGTCCTTCGGGATGTCGCGGAAGACATCGGCATGCACGAATCGACCGTCAGCCGCGTGACGGCCAACAAATACATTCACACGCCCCAGGGTGTGTATGAGCTGAAGTTTTTCTTCAACTCCAGCATCAAGCGGGTGGAAGGGGCCGACGTCGCGTCCGAGGTCGTCAAAGAGAAAATCAAAACGATCGTGGTGGCGGAAGATCCTCGGCGCCCCTACAGCGACCAGGAGTTGGTTGAACTCTTACGGCAATTGAACATCGACATCGCCCGCCGAACGGTGGCCAAATACCGCGAGATGCTCGGGATTTTGTCTTCCTCAAAACGTAAGCGGTTATTTTAGCGAACAGGAGGCAGAAATGAAATCGATGATTACATTCCGGCACATGGCCGCAAGCCCCGCCGTGAAAGAATTTGTCACCGAGCGCCTCGAGAAGCTCGACCGTTTCGGGAACAAAGGCAAAGAGGCGCACGTCATTCTCGAGACTGAAAAATATATGCATCACGCCGAAGTCGTATTGTCGTCCAAGAATTTTAAGGCCCGGGGAAAGGCCTCGACGGGGGACATGTACGCCTCCATCGAAGAAGCCATCACGAAGGTGGAGAAAAGCCTCCGTAAGCACCATGACAAGAGTGTAAAAGCCAAGAACCACGCCGGCCGGGCTGCGGAAGCCGCATAGTTACTCTATCGTTGTCGGAATTCCCGGCGCGGGTATGCTTTTCCCATGCGCCGCTCATTCGTGTGCCTCTTTTTAGGTTTCGTGTTTCTCGGCTGCGACAAGCCGAAATCTCTCATCAATGAATTTGATGTAGACGAAGCTCCCCGAAACACATTCACCAAACTGGTGACTTCGATCTCCGGAAAGGGATTCGTCGTCAGTTCCGTCGACATGGCCGGAATGACGCTTGCTACGAACTGGAAGGAAATTGAGACCGACAATCTGAAAAAATTCGCGTTGCTTTCAGGTGACGTGCTTCATTACGATAAGGGCCGCGTGCGCTGTTCCATTGCGGTGACGGATCGTAATGGAAATGCCCACATTAAAATCGACGCGCAAGTGGAAGGGCTCTTCCACGGCAAACAGGCGGGGACGAGCGGGACGGGCAGTTCGGGTTGGTCGGCCGAGCGGAGTACCGGCGAATTCGAGAAGTCGCTGGTCAAAGAGGTTTCCGGCGGTTAGCGGTTTTCTCGTACAGACGGGACAGGCTTCTTTTTTCCAGGGACTTAGTGCTTCGATCCGTAAATACGGTGAGGCATCGAGGTTGTCGATGCGCCGCGTTCTTGGTGCCCGGCGACGGAGGCGTACCCGGAAAGTACGGCGAAGGAGACGGGTGCCAAGAACGGGGATGCAGCGACGACCGAATGCCATCGTATTTACGGATCGAGGCACTTAAGGTAGCTTCGGCGCCCATGAGGCTCAAGGACATGATCCAAGAGTCGCTGATTTTTCCGGAACTTCCGATGGAAGACAAAGCGGCCACACTCCGGCACATGGTGGACGGAGTGGCTCGGGTATTCCCGGAGCTCAAGGCCGAGGAATTGCTTGCGGTGATTATGGACCGGGAACGTTTGAGCTCCACGGGGATCGGCAGCGGAATAGCGATTCCTCATGCAAAATTAAGCTCGTGTCGCAGCCATATCGCGGCATTCGGGCGCAGCCGCGCCGGCATTTCCTTTGATTCGATCGACGGCAAACCGGTGCATCTGATTTTCCTGATCGCCGGGCCCGTCGGCGCGAACGAAGCGCATCTCAAAGCTCTGGCTCGCATTTCAAAGTTTTTGCACGACACGACGTTCCGGGACCGCTTGATGGTCGCAGAGAGCGCTCAACTGATTTATGAGGCGATTGCCGAGAAGGACGCTCAATATTAAATCATCTTTTCGCCAGCTTGGGGGGGTGAGATGAGGGCTGTGGTGATTTCCGGCCTCTCCGGCTCCGGGAAATCCTCCGCCGTGAAGGCCCTTGAGGATGCCGGTTACTTTTGCGTCGACAACCTCCCCGTGCCGGTTCTAGCGGCCTTTTTCGAACTTTCGGCTCAATCTTCCGAAGGGATTCAGAAACTCGCATTTGTGATCGATGCCCGGGACAAAAAGCATATCGGTAAGCTCCCCACAGCCCTGGATCAGTTGACGAAAAAGGGCCACATGTTCGAACTCGTGTTTTTGGAAGCTTCGGACGAAATTCTGGCCCGGCGATTCAGTGAGACCCGGCGGAGGCACCCCCTTTCCCCGGACGGGTCGGTGGCCGAGGGCGTTGCGATCGAGAAAAAACTGCTCGCGCCTCTTCGAAAAATCGCGAGCCACGTGATCGATACATCGGAACTGAATCCGAGGGATTTGCGGCAGAAGATGTTGCAGAGCGTACAGGCACCCAAGGAAGAAAACGCACTGGCGGTTCAGGTGACTTCCTTTGGTTTTAAGTACGGCCTTCCGGTGAACGCCGATATGGTTATGGATGTCCGCTTTCTCCCGAATCCGTTTTTTAAAGAAGAGCTAAAAGACCGAAGAGGAACCGATTCACGGGTGGTGGACTTCGTGCTCGCCCAAAAGGACACGATGGAGCTATTGGCTCTTTTCGAAAAGATGTTGAAATTTCTGCTTCCCCGTTTCGATCGGGAAGGAAAAAGTTATCTCCACCTGGCCGTCGGATGTACCGGAGGCCGGCATCGATCGGTTGTCATTGCAGGTCGGCTGGCGATGTCGATGGAAAAAATGGGCTATCACGTCACGCTTTCCCACAGGGATCTGGACCGTGATTGAACAGGAATCCCACAGTACCGATGAAGGCGTCTTGGAAGGAGAGGTCGTGATCGTCAATGAGCTTGGTTTGCACACGCGAACCGCCACGATTCTGGTGCAGTCGGCGCGCAAATTTGCGTCTTCGATCGAAGTGTCGATGGAGGGTGCCAGTGCCGACGGAAAGAGCCTTTTGGAACTTCTGACGTTGGGAGCGGGGAGAGGCAAGGTGCTTCGGCTCCGGGTCGCGGGTCCCGACCGGGACGAAGCATTTCAGACGCTCGCCCGTTTGATCGAACGCGGTTTTCAGGAAGAAGAGGTCCAGTGAGCGAAGCCGAACGCACGGTTCGGGGAATCGCCGCTTCACCCGGGATCGCACTCGGATTTGCCCACGTGCTCGACCAGGGGAAACTGACGATTCCCCATCGAACGTTGCCTCGAAAGGAAGTGGAAGGAGAGGTCGCGCGCTTCGACGAAACGCTCCGGTCCGTCAAAGAGCAGCTTCGCTATCTTCGAAAACGGGTCAACGATGAGCAGGGGGAAGAGCATGTCTATCTCGTGGACGCCCAAGTGTTGATGCTCGAAGACAAGAGCTTGACCGACGACACGCGCGAATTGATTCGGAGCCAACAAATCAACGTCGAATGGGCGCTTCAGAAAGCTCTCGAAAGATTCAAGACCTCGTTCGACAAGATCGACGACGAATATTTTCGGGATCGACGGAGCGATATCGATTACGTCGAGGAACGGCTTTTGCGCGCGCTTCTCGGGACGAAAGAACATCGTTACCTCTCCATCCAGCAGCAGACGGTCTTGATCGCGGCGGACCTGACGCCTTCCGATCTGACGAAGATCAACCGCGAGAATCTTGTCGCGATTCTCACCGACGTCGGAGGGCGGACATCGCACACGGCGATCATCGCGAGGTCTTTGGAGATCCCGTTCGTGACCGGATTCGGGGATCTATCCGTGCAGGTTCAGAACGGCGGCCGCGTGATTGTGGACGGCAACGAAGGGACGGCCGTCGTTCACCCCGCAACGAAGACGTGGTCCGCGTATCAGGAAAAAAAACAGCGATACATAGCCACGCGAAAAGAATTGTTGAAGAACCGGCACCACAAAGCGGAAACGAAAGATCAGTTTTCGGTTCACTTGAAAGCGAATATCGATCTGCTGGAGGAGCTTCCTTCCATGGTGGAGAACGGAGCCGAAGGGATAGGGATGTTGCGGACGGAGCATCTGTTTCTGGGCGGCTCGGTTCCGGTCTCCGAGGACGAACAGTTTGAAAAATACAAAGAAGCGGTTCTCAAAGCCAAACCGCATGAGGCCGTAATACGGCTCCTGGACCTACCGGGAGATGAACTCTTCTATCCACCCAGCTCCGGACCTTCCCTTCATAAGAATCCCGCGTTGGGGTTACGCGGGGTTCGGTTTCTTCTGCATGAAAAAGAAATCTTCAGCGTTCAGGTGCGGGCGATATTGCGCGCGAGTGCGTTCGGAAAAGCGGCTGTCCTGTACCCGATGGTTTCCACCGTAGGAGAAGTCCGGCTGGCGAATCAATGGCTGGCCGAAATCATGCAGGATCTGAAAGCGCGGAATATTCCGTTTGATCCGGACCTTCGAATCGGCGCCATGATCGAAGTTCCTTCGGCGGCGCTATGCGCGGAAAAATTGGCGCAGGAAGTGGATTTCTTTTCCATCGGGACGAACGACCTCGTCCAATACGCCATGGGTGTCGACCGTTCCAACGAACTGGTGGCCGATCTGTATGATCCGTTCCACAGCGCGGTGATCCAATTGCTTCGGTCGATCATCGAAAAAGGGCACAAAGCGGGGATCGAAGTCGGCGTTTGCGGAGAAGTAGCTTGTGAACCGCTCTATGTTCCGCTCTTGGTGGCGATGGAGTGCAATTTTCTCTCCATGAACACCGCCGCGATCCCGTTCATCAAGGAGATCGTGCGGGAACTAACGATCGGCGAGGCGAAGCAGTGGCTGGCCGAGGTGGCCGATCTGGACCGGCCGGCGGATGTCCGCCGGCAGATTTCGGACCGGCTTTCCGGGCGTCTTCGGACACTTGCTTCTTGACGGGTTTGAAAAGTGGGTGTTAGAGGAAGCAGTTTTTCTCGGATTCGACGCAGGAAACCCCGAACCAAGGAGAAAGCCATGTACGCAGGAAAGTTCTTATTCACTTCCGAGTCCGTCACCGAAGGGCATCCGGATAAAATCTGCGATCAGATTTCGGACGCCGTTCTGGATACGTTGATTTCCCAAGATCCGGGCAGCCGTGTGGCGTGCGAGGCCATGATCGGAACGGGCTTTATCCATGTGGCCGGCGAAATCACGACCAAAGGATGGGCGAATTTCGACGAGATCGCGCGCAACGTCACACGGGAAATCGGATATACCCACTCGGACATCGGATTCGACGCCGACAACTGCGCGATCATGCTGTCGATCAACAAGCAGTCCGGAGACATTTCGCAAGGGGTCACCGAGGGCGAGGGGCTCTACAAGGAACAAGGGGCCGGCGATCAGGGAATGATGTTCGGATACGCCTGCAACGAAAACGAAGACTACATGCCCTCGCCGATTTATTACGCTCACAAACTCACCCGACGTTTGGCGGAAACGCGCCGCCAGGGAACTCTCAATTTCCTTCGCCCCGACGGCAAATCTCAAGTGACCGTGGAATACGTGAACGGAAAGCCGACTCGAATCGACGCGGTGATCATCTCGGCGCAACATTCCCCCGACGTGACGTACGAAAAAATCCGCGAATCGATTCTGGATCAGGTGGTTAAGCCTTCGTTGCCGGCTCAGCTGTTGGATTCAAAAACCAAGTATTTCATCAATCCCACGGGGCGTTTTGTGGTGGGGGGACCCCACGGGGACTGCGGCTTGACGGGAAGAAAGATTATCGTGGACACCTACGGCGGCTGGGGCCGGCACGGCGGCGGATCGTTCTCGGGGAAGGACCCGTCCAAAGTCGATCGAAGCGCCTCGTATATGGCTCGATACGTGGCCAAGAACGTCGTCGCGGCCGGTCTCGCGGAACACTGCGAGATTCAGGTGGCATATGCCATCGGTGTGGCCGAGCCGGTCTCCGTAATGGTGAATTCCTTCGGAACCGGAAAAATCTCGGATGAGAAATTAGGAGCGGTCGTGCGAGAAATCTTTACGTTTAAACCGAAGTCGATCATCCAAAAGCTTCAGCTCCTTCGGCCGATCTATCGCAAGACGGCTTCGTACGGCCACTTTGGTCGTGCGAGCGACGGATTCAGCTGGGAGCAGACCGATATGGTCGACGCCGTTCGAAAGGCTGCCGGGTAAGCTCTCGGCCGCGGCAACGCCGCTCCATTATTCATGGCAGTCAGCCGCGTAGAAATTGTCGACCAAAATTTTCGCCGGTTTGTAACCAACTGGAAAGCAAGGGCCTCACGATCGGATCGGTCCCAGCCGATTCGAGAAGGAAGCCGGCTGACCGGGGAAGTGGCGCTGGAACTTTTTGAATCGCAGGTACAGTCCCGCCAACTCGATTTTGAATCGAGGCGTCTGCGCGCGAAAGATCAAGGTTTCTACACCATCGGAAGCTCGGGCCACGAGGGCAACGTTGTGTTGGGCCGTCTTCTCCGCACGTCCGACCCGACGCTGCTTCACTATCGCAGCGGAGCGTTGGCGTTGGAACGCTCCCGCCATCTCAAGAGCGGGGATGCTCTTTACGACATCTTGCTTTCTTTTTGTGCCTCGTCCGAGGATCCGGTTGCGGGCGGACGACACAAGATTTGGGGGAGCAAGGCTCTTTGGATTCCCCCGCAGACCAGCACAATCGCTTCGCACCTTCCCAAAGCCATCGGGATGGCCATGGTCATCGAACGGGCCAAACCTTTGAAACTCGACCTGCCGATTCCGAAAGACTCGATCGTCTGCTGCTCGTTCGGAGACGCGAGCGTCAACCACTCCGTGGCCTTGGGTGCGTTTAACGCCGCATCGTGGATGTCTCATCAACATTTGCGCGTTCCGATTCTTTTTGTCTGCGAAGACAACGGCATCGGGATTTCGGTTCGGACACCCTCGCGGTGGATTGAAACGAAATTTTCAAACTACCCGGGTTTTGAATACGTAGCCGGGAACGGCCTCGATATCGTTTCCGCTTATGACGCCGCCTGGGACGCGGTGGAGCGATGCCGATCGCGCCGCGCACCCGTTTTTCTCCATCTTCAAACGGTCCGGCTTTTGGGACACGCCGGGAGCGACGTGGAAACCGAATACCTGACCAAAGAGGAGATCGAGGCGAACGAGGCGAAAGATCCGTTGATCCGTTCCGCTCAGATTCTTTTGGAAGGCGGCGTGGCTACGGCCGACGAACTTTTGTCTAAGTACGAATCGGCCGCTCGAAGCGTAGACGAGGCATCCAAAAAAGCGGTGACCCGGCCGAAACTTCGGTCGGTCGAGGAAATTGTCGCGCCCCTCGCCCCGTTCAGCGCGAAAGCGGTCGAAAAAGAGGCCCGACGGACGGACTATGCGGAACGTCGGCTCCAGGCATTCGGTGGAAAGGAATCGCTCCCAGAGCTACAAAAGCCAAGGCATTTGGCCGCGATTCTCAATCTGGCGTTGGCGGACCTCTTGGCGAAGTATCCGCAGATGCTGATCTTCGGGGAGGACGTCGCGAAGAAGGGGGGCGTGTACCACGTTACGGCCGGCCTCACGGACAAGTTCGGCGTCGGCCGTGTCTTCAATACACTCTTGGACGAGACGACGATCCTCGGATTGGGAATCGGGGCGGCGCATTTGGGCTTCCTTCCCGTTCCCGAGATCCAGTACCTGGCGTACTACCACAACGCGGAAGATCAGATTCGGGGTGAAGCCGGATCGCTTCAATTCTTTTCGAACGGGCAGTTTCGAAACCCGATGGTCGTCCGAATCAATTCCTTCGGCTATCAGAAAGGTTTCGGCGGCCATTTTCACAACGACAATTCAATCGCCGCGCTTCGGGATGTCCCCGGCATCGTGATTGCCGCGCCCGCGCGGGGGGACGACGCCGTAGGAATGCTTCGTACGGTTCTGGCGATGGCGCAAGTCGACGGCCGGGTGGTTCTGTTCTTGGAGCCGATCGCGCTTTACATGACCAAGGATCTGTATGAACCGGGGGATGGACAATGGCTCTGCGCTTTTCCTCCGCCGGGCGAGGCGGTTTCGTTCGGTGAGGGAAGAGTCTACAACGAGAAAGCAAACGATTTGACAATCGTTACGTATGCAAACGGCCTTCATCTTTCACTTCGAGCGGCAAAAATCTTGAAGGAGAAATACAAAATCCAGGCCCGGATTCTGGATGTGAGATGGCTGGCGCCGCTTCCGTTCAATCAAATTTTGGAGGAAGCTGGAAAGAGTGGAAAAGTACTCGTGGTCGATGAGTGCCGATTTTCCGGGGGGATGGCGGAGCCGATCCTCGCGTTCTTAGCGGAATCCAAACTCGCGCCAAGACTTAAGCTGGCTCGCCTGAGTGCGGTCGACACGTATGTCCCCCTGGGCCCATCCGCCAACCTCGTCCTACCGTCCGAACAGCAGGTAGTTGAAGCGGCGCAGCGACTCGTCGAGAAGTCTTGAAGTCTTAAGGAGTTAGTGGTAGGGTTTCGCGCTTTTTAAGGGACACGTAAGTCCTCGATATTTTAGACTTTTATTGGGCAGGAAGTGAACCAAGAATGACCGCAATTCGGGTAAGAGACGGAGAATCGTTCGAGAGCGCGGTCCGGCGCTTTAAAAAACAGTGCGAAAAGGCGGGGATCCTTGCGGAACTCCGCAAGCGGGAGCATTACGAGAAGCCGAGCGTCAGGAAAAAGCGGAAGTCGCTTTTGGCGAAAAAACGGGCTCAAAAAAGAAGCTTTCCACCGCGGTAAATCCGGTTGAAGCCTCGGTTCATTTCCGCCGGTTCGTAAGGGTGGATTTTGGTACCACGTGACGTCATCGATGAGATCCGCAATCGGGTCGATATTGTTCGCCTGATTGGCGAAGCGGTTCCCCTCAAGAAATCAGGTCGCAACTATCTGGGGATCTGCCCCTTCCACAAAGAAAAAAGTCCGTCGTTCAACGTCAGCGAGCAAAAACAGCTTTATCATTGCTTCGGCTGCGCCGAAGGCGGAACGGTCATCACGTTTCTCATGAAGTTTCATCGTTTGAACTTTCCGGAAGCCCTCGAACGATTGGCCTCGGTCGCCGGAGTGGATCTCAGCAAGTACAAAGGGAACACGGCGGAGAGCGCCGCACGTCAGGAAGAACGGAAGCGTCTTCTTCGCATCGTGTCCTACGCACGGGATGTATACCACCGCTCATTCACGGAAGCGGAAAACGCCGAGGGGGCTCGAACGTATGCGTCCTCTCGGGGGATCTCCTTCGCGGCAGCGAAACGATTGCGCCTGGGCTACGCTCCCGAAGGTTGGGATACGCTCGTTCGCGCCCTGGAACGGGACCGGCAATCGTTGGAGGAAGCGCTCCTGGCCGGCGTCATCGGCAAACGCCAAAGCTCCAAAGGATATTTTGATCTCTTTCGAAATCGTCTTCTTTTTCCTATCAGCGATCCTCAAGGGCAGACCGTTGGTTTCGGCGGCCGAATTCTCGGGAAAGATCCTCGGGGAGATGCCTTGGCCCCGAAGTATCTCAATTCCCCTCAAACGCCGATTTTCGACAAGGGCCGGTTGCTCTACGGCATCCACGAAGCTTCCGAATCGATTCGCGCGGAGAAAAAAGCGATTGTGGTGGAAGGGTACATGGACCAGGTTGCACTGGTGGAAGCCGGCATTTCGAACGTGGTGGCCACGCTCGGGACGGCTCTGACATTCGCCCACGCGCGGCTCCTCCGCCAATATGCGGATGAAGTGATCGTTCTGTTCGACGGAGATACGGCCGGACTGAAAGCCTCGCGCCGGTCGATTCGGCCGCTTTTGTCCGAAGGAGTGAAGGCGTTCGTCGGGATTCTTCCCGAGGGCGTGGATCCGGACGTGTTCGTCCGAAAAAATGGGAAAGAAGCCCTCGCAAATTTGATTCGAGAGGCCGCGCCGATTCTCGATTTCTTTATTGAGCGGTTCTATCAAGGCGCCGCGAATCTTCAGGAAAAAGCGGCGGCCATCGAAGAGCTTGCGGGGACGATTAAAGAAACGAACAGCGTGTATCTGAAGGAAGCGCTGATCGATGAGGCGGCGAAAAAGACCGGACTCGATCGTGAAATTTTGCGCGGCGAGCGGCGGATGGCGGTGCCTGCACCTCAGCGATCGACGGTTCCGGCTAAGCCGATTTCGCCGTCGCCCAGGGCCCAAAAGGAAGAATTGATCCTTCTTCGCTTGGCGGCCGAAGTGGGCAAAGCGCGCGAACGATTCGTGGCGGAAAGCGTCTTGTCGATGCTCTCCTCCCCGGAGTTGGGAGAAACGGCGCAGCGCTGGTTGGCGAAAGTTTCCGAACTCGAGGGTTCCGACAACCCGGCGGCGCAGTGGGTGGATTCCTGGGACGACGAAGAGACCCGGCCTCTTCTGGCGGGCGCGTTCTTGGAGGGAATCGACGTTGATGCCGATTGGGAGAGAGTCTGGAACGATTGCCTCCGGAAAGTGATCCGCCGGGCGATTTCAAAATTAACACAGCAGATTCCGTCGGCGGAGCGGGCGGCGGAATCCGGCGTCGGAATGAACGATGTTCGTATGGATGAACTCAATCGGAAAATCTTTGAACTGAAACAAATGGAGCAGGCGGTCAATCGCCCGCCTCGAATCGAGACGGCAACGCAGGGGAGGTTGTAATGAAAGAGGAAGAAAAGGACATCGAATCGATTAAACACCTCATCGATACGGGAAAAGAGAAGGGGTATCTCACGTACGAAGAGGTGAACGAGGTCCTTCCAAAGGACGCCATCAACTCCGAACAACTCGACGACATTATGATCATGTTCGGCGAGATGGATATCGCCATCGTCGACAATGAAAAAGAAGGGCGGGCCCTGCGGGACCGGATGCGCGCGGAACACCCGGACGAAGAAGGAGAAGAAGGCGAAGGGGCGGATGCCGAAGCCGCGCGTTCGAACGATCCGGTTCGGATGTATCTCAAGAAAATGGGGGCGGTTTCGCTCCTGACCCGCGAAGGCGAGGTCGAGATCGCGAAGCGGATCGAGGAGGGGGAAAACGAAGTCCTGGAAATCCTTCTCCGTTCAACCGTCGGGGTGAAGGAGATCTTGACGATCGGCGAAAAGCTCAAGAAGGGAACGGTCCGGGTCAAAGATCTCGTGCGTGGCGTGGAGGAAGACGACGAGAACTTCGACGAAAAAGGGCTGACGCAGACGGTCCTGACTCAGGTCGACAAGATCCGCCGGCTGGATCGCCAGAACATGAAAATGACCGAGGACCGCCGCATTTACGCGAAGTCCAACTTGAAAAAGCGTCAACTGACCGAAAAGATCGAGCGGAGTCATCGGAAGATGTTCGAGACGCTCAAAGAAATCAACCTGAACCGAAAGTGGATCAACCGGATCGTTTCGCGTCTCAAAAGCATGATTCTCAAGATTGAACGAGCCGAACAGAATTACGCGGACGCCGAGCAGAAGACCGGCAAGCCGATGCGCGAGCTGAAAACGCTGTTCCGAGACGCCAAGAAAGGGCGTTTGGAAGCCAAGCGCGTTCAGAAAAGGCTCAAGGCCGTGTCGCTGGAAGAGCTGGTCGAGATCGAAAAGATCGTGAAAGGCGCCGAAAAGAGAATCCACAAGATCGAAGAAGAGGCGGGAATGTCCTGTTCTCAGATCAAGGAAACGTACAAGCGCCTCAATCACGGCGAGGAAATGGCCGACATTGCTAAAACAGAGCTGATCGAGGCCAACCTGCGTCTCGTCGTTTCCATCGCGAAGAAGTACACCAACCGCGGTCTTCAATTCCTGGATCTCATTCAAGAAGGAAACATCGGCCTCATGAAAGCGGTGGACAAGTTCGAATACCGTCGAGGGTACAAATTCTCGACGTACGCCACGTGGTGGATCCGGCAGGCCATTACCCGGGCGATCGCCGATCAGGCGAGAACGATCCGGATTCCCGTACATATGATCGAAACGATCAACAAGCTGGTCCGCACGTCGCGATATCTCGTTCAGGAACTTGGACGGGAACCCACGCCCGAAGAGATCGCGGCGAAGATGGAACTGCCGCTCGACAAGGTCCGAAAGGTACTCAAAATCGCGAAGGAACCGATCTCGCTCGAGACGCCGATCGGCGAGGAGGAAGACTCACATCTGGGCGATTTCATCGAGGACAAGAACGCCGTCAATCCGTCCGAGGCCGTGGTGGGAATGAATCTCTCGGAACAGACGCGAAAAGTGTTGGCGACGTTGACTCCGCGCGAAGAGAAAGTTCTTCGGATGCGGTTCGGCATCGGCGAGAAATCGGATCATACGTTGGAGGAAGTGGGGCAGGATTTCGAAGTGACGCGCGAACGTATCCGGCAAATTGAAGCCAAAGCGCTCCGCAAGCTCCGCCATCCCTCCCGCGCCAAACGCTTGAAGAGTTTTATTGATAGCTAATCGGAGGATGATGCGGATCTGCACACAGGGAATCGGTTTCGCTCCTCGGGCTTCGTCCGCTCCGTTTGTTACGGTCACTCCGGCGGGGGCCCCTCGGAGCTTCCGCGGCGCGTCACTTCGTGACCGCACCGCGTATCCGTTTCCCCTCGTCTCCGTTCCCAAGACAAACGGGCGGACTCCGCATGTCGCGAAACCGATTCCCTGTGTTCCGACAGGAACAACTTTGTCTGAGCGTGGGATTTTTCGTGTTTCACTAGGCCGCAGCGCCGAGCGAACCGGAGCAATTTGTCGAGGGTATGGAAGGCGACGTAATTTTTTCGCTTCGTTAGGCGGAAGGCGGCGAGGAACCGGAGCGTACCTAGTAAGGTACGTGAGGATTCCGAGCTGCCGACAACAAAGCGAAGCGAAAAAAGGACGAGCCGACGGGCCCTTAGCTCAGCGGTTAGAGCCACCGGCTCATAACCGGCAGGTCCCAGGTTCGAATCCTGGAGGGCCCACTTTCCCGCCTTTCTCGTCTCGGCGGAAACGCTTCTTTCGCCGCAGCTCTGCGTTGGCCCCCTGCGCGCGGTCCTCATTTACGTTTTCAGTAAACTCCGGTCCGTGCTCGGTGGCCGCCTTGATCTGCGGTGAAATCGAGCGTTTCGGTGTGCTCCGCTCGTTCGCGATCCTCACGGCGCGGTTCAGGCCGCTCCGGTCGCTCGCTCGCGGCCGCCTCGCAACTGAGACCTTTTTGAACAGCCTGCAAAATCCGATATTTAAGAAAGCAAGAGAAGGTAATTTTAATGGGTGAGGGAATGGTGGAAAAACTATTGAGACTGCAGCGGCTGGATCACGAGATCGACGTTTTGCGGCGGGAACACAGTGTTCATCCGGAACGGCTCGCTCGCGTCCGAAATGACGAGTCCCAAAAAAGAAAAGTCGTAGAGGTCTTGACTGCACAACTCGAAACGCAGGAGCGAGAACGACGGGATATGGAAGGGACGCTCAAACTGGAAGAAGAGCGGCTCAAGAAAAGCAAGGCGAAGGTCGGCCAAATCAAGAAAGATTATGAATTCCACGCCATGCAGCGTGAAATAGAATCGACGAAACGGAGCAATTCGCTCCTCGAGGAACAGGTGATCGCCAAGATCGATGAAATCGAGAAAACGAAGAAGGCCATCGAAGAAGCGACGAATCTGTGGAGACAAAGCGCGACGGAGTTAGCCAACGTCGAAGGCGAGGTACACGCCAAGACGAGCGAATTTGGCGGAATCCTCAGCGTGAAGGAGGCGGAACTTCGTTCGGCGGAGGCGGGAATCGACAAGCCGCTCTTGTCCAAATACCGACTGATCCGACAACGGCGGCACACCGACGTTCTTGTCAAGGTGTCTAACTACGCTTGCCAGGGATGTTTCATGAACATTCCGCCGCAAACCGTGAATGAGATGATGCGGCACAAGACGATTCAGAGCTGCCCGAACTGTCATCGTCTCGTTTATATTGAGTTCGAACCCCCCGGCCCCGACGCCGCTTGATCGTCATTGTGAATGCCTAAATGCATCCTTTACGTGGACGGCGCCTCCCGCGGCAATCCCGGTCCGGCGGCGATCGGAGCATCGCTGCAAAACGCGGAAGGCGAGGAAATCGATTCCGTTTCCGAATTCATTGGCGAGACGACGAACAATCAGGCGGAATATTGTGCTCTCATTGAAGGCCTAAAGCTCGCGAAGAAACGCGGATTCGATGATATCGAAGTTCGAGCGGACTCCGAGCTCATCGTCCGGCAAGTGAAGGGCGAGTATCGAGTGAAAGATCAAAGGCTCAAACTGCGCCACTCGGAAGTCACGGAGCTTTTGCAAAGCTTTAGAAGTTTCAAGATCCGCCACGTTCCGCGGGAAGAGAACGCCCGCGCCGACGAACTCGCCAACGCCGCCCTCGACCGCCAATAAAATAAGGACAATTGAATCTACGAATCCTTTGTTTTATGTTTGAGGCACCTTGAATCGTGAAACGAGTCTTTTGGAAGTTGAGGTCTAGATGCCTGAAATTTCTAGGTTTTTTGGAGTTGTGATCGCAATTTTCTATAACGACCACTCGCCTGCTCACTTTCATGTCCGGTATGAGGAACCGCTGGTACCGATTGCGCCCTTGGAGTAGAGAGGAAGACAAATGATTTGGGTCAGGAACGCACGGCATATCAAAGATTTTCAGGTGGAGGTTTCCTTCAATGAAGGAACCACTTTCCGTATAGATTTGAAGAATGAGCTGACGGGCGAGATTTTTCGACCTCTTCGTGATGCCAAGGAATTTTCAAAATTTAAAGTGCATCCCGAGCTGGAAACGCTGGTGTGGGAGAATGGAGCCGATTTTTCTCCCGAATATTTGTACGAGCTGGGTAAGACGCAAAATCGACAGCGGGCTTGATCTCGCGCGAACGACGTATTTGCCGATCTCCAAATTTGCTTAACGATTGTCGCATCAGATCTACGGAAAAGTACACGCGGTGCTTGGTGATAATGCGGGATTGTATGTTGAAAACCGCCATGCTACTTTGCACCATGCGTGAGCCGGGCGATCGCCGCGGGAGCAATCCCGGGGAGGAAAGTCCGAGCACCGAAGAGCAGGATGCTGGGTAACGCCCAGGGCGGGCGACCGCCGGAAAGTGCAACAGAAAGAAAACCGCCGACGGCGGTCTGGGTTTCTCCGGAGGCGCAGACCGATCGGGCAAGGATGAAACGGGGAGGTAAGAGCTCCCCCACGAGAGCCGTGCAAGCGGCCGTGCGGTAAACCCCATCCGGTGCAAGACCAAATAGAGTGACGTTACGAGAGCGGCTCGCTCCAGGTCACCGGGTAGGTCGCTCGAGTTTGCCAGCAATGGCAAGCCTAGAGGAATGATTGCCGCCCGACACCCGCCTAGGACGTCGGGTACAGAACTCGGCTTATAGGCTCACGGAAAAGCCCCCGGACTTAACATCCGGGGGTTTTTTTATTTTGGGTTTTAGGGGTTTTTCGGCCCTTCTTTTTTCTTGGCCTCTTCCTCGAGTTCCTTTTTGGCTTTTTTCACCGGATCCTCGGTCATGCACGTCTTCCCGTTCCAAAAATATCCGCAAGTTTTGCATCGAGATTCTTCCGATGTGGTCGAGCACGTGTTGTTCTCATCGGCGAATGAAGTGCAGGCGGTGAAGCCGCGGTCCGTCCTCTTCCCCTTCGAGCATTCACTTGGCGACATCACGCTGGCAGAGGTGTCCACGCCTTTGTTCACGACCTTGGCCATGACGCAGCAAACGTCCGCCTGCGCCCAGGCGTGGGAAGAAGAAAACAACACGACAAAGGATGACCATAAAATCCATCGATAAATCATGACGGAATCGTAGCAGCAGTCATTTCTTCAGGCAACGGTCGTTCCGTCCGTCCTTGTTGAGGCTGGCGGCGAGAATGGTAGGATGGCTCCCTTCATGAGTCGTTATCTGGTGACCGGCGGTGCGGGATTTATCGGCTCGCACATTGTCGAAACGCTCGCCCGCAAAGGGCACGACGTGATCGTCCTGGACGATCTTTCGACAGGCAAGAAGGAAAACGTCTCCTTTGGCTCGGATCTGGCGGATCGAGTCCGTCTTATTGAAGGGAGCGTGTCCGATCCGAGGGCGGCCGCGCATGCGGCTCAAGGTGTGGATGTGGTTTTTCATGAGGCGGCCTTGGGATCGGTACCCAAATCCGTGGCCGATCCAATGAGATCGCATGAAGCCAATATTACCGGCACACTCACGATGTTGATTGCGGCTCGAGACGCGAAGGTAAAGCGCTTCGTGAACGCCGCATCTTCTTCCGCGTACGGGGACACGCCGGAGCTTCCCAAACGAGAAACGATGCCGCCAAATCCTTTCTCGCCCTATGCCGCGACGAAACTGGCGCAGGAACAATATTGCCGCGCGTTCTCCGTGTCGTATGGGATGGAAACGATTTCGCTTCGATATTTCAATGTATACGGTGCTCGGCAGGATCCACGCTCCGAATATGCGGCCGTGATCCCGCGATTCTTTCAAGCCTATTTGAAAGGGGATTCGCCGGCCATCTATGGAGACGGCGAGCAGACGCGAGATTTCACCTATGTGGCCGACGTGGTGCGGGCGAATCTGCTTGCCGCCGAAATCCAAGGGGCGAAGGGAGAAATCGTAAATATTGCCGGAGGGAAGGCGATTTCAATCAATGAGCTTGCCTCAATGATCGGGGCGTTGGTCGGCGGCAAACAAAAACCCAAACACGAGGCCGCTCGTCCGGGCGATATCAAACATTCCCTGGCCGATGTCCGCTTCTCCAAAGAACTTCTCGGCTGGCAACCGACGACATCTCTCGACGCGGGTCTGCGTCTTGCCTACCCCTGGTACCGCGCGCATATAAAATAGGGCGCGAAATCCCTTGGGTTCCGGGAAGGTTTCTGTAACGATCGCTGGACTATGTTCCGGCGGAATAGTCGGTCGAATAGGCCTGTTGCTCTTTGGTGAGCCGATCGATCTGGATGCCCATGGTTTCCAGTTTCAGACGTGCGATCTCCTCGTCTTGCTCCTTCGGCAACACATAGACCTTTTTTTCCATCTTCTTGCCTTCACGCGCAAGATGAAGCAGAGCGAGAAATTGATTCGCGAACGACATGTCCATGACTTCCGACGGATGTCCCTCGGCGGCGACGAGATTGACGAGGCGCCCTTTGGCGAGAACGTAAATTCGCCGGCCGTTGCGCAATTTGTATTCTTCGTTGTGCGGTCGAATTTCCGTCACGCTCGCTGACAACGCCTGGAGGTCGTTCAGATTCAGCTCGCAGTCGTAATGGCCGGTGTTGCAAATGACCGCGCCGTCTTTCAGCTTTTCAAAGTGCGGTTTGATCATCACGTCTTTCATGCCGGTGGCCGTGATGAAAATATCGCCGATCGGAGCGGCTTCCGCCATCGTCATCACGCGATGGCCCTCGAGCGTGGCTCGAAGGGCCGCGATCGGGTTGATCTCGGTGATAATGGTGTTGGCACCCAGACCCTTCGCGCGCAGCGCGACGCCGCGGCCGCAGTGACCGTACCCGCCGACGACGAAATTCTTTCCGGCAACTAGGATGCCCGTCGCCCGCAAAATACCGTCCAGAGAGGATTGGCCCGTGCCGTACACATTGTCGAAATCCCACTTGGTTTCCGCATCGTTCACGGCATAAATCGGGTACTTCAAAACGCCGTCGTTGGCCATGGCGCGCAATCGATGCACACCGGTCGTCGTTTCTTCCGTTCCGCCGATGATGTCCTTCGCTCGCTCCGGATGTTTGTTGTGCACCGTGAAAATAAGGTCGGCGCCGTCGTCGAGCGTAAGGTTCGGCTTGAATTCGAGCGTTCGGTCGATGCAGGCGTAGAAGTCATCTTTGCTGAGACCATACCAGGCAAAGATCGGCACGCCGTCCGCGGCCAGGGCCGCTGCGACGTCGTCTTGTGTGGAAAGAGGATTGCACCCGGACCAAGAAACTTCGGCTCCGGCGGCCAGCAACGTTCGGATGAGCACGGCGGTTTCGCGCGTGACATGCAGGCAGCCGGCGATTCGAAATCCTTTAAACGGCTTGGGGGTCGAGTATCGGTCTCTCAGCGCCATGAGAACCGGCATTCGGCTTTCCGCCCAGGCGATCTTTTTGTGTCCTTGGGGTGCGAGCTGTAAATCCGCAACTTTGTGGGCCATGAAATCTTCTCCTTACATTTGAAAGCCGCCGTTAATCCCGATGACCTCGCCTTGGATATAGCTGGAGTCGTCGCTGGCCAGGAAATGGACCAGCTGAGCGACGTCCGACGGCTCGCCGGCTCGAGCGAGAGGGATCTTGGCGATCATTTTCTCGCGGATCTCCGGTGGGATCGTGGCCGTCATATCGGTGCTGATAAACCCCGGCGCAACGGCATTCACGTTGATGTTGTGTTTCGCAAGTTCCAGCGCCCAGGTTTTGGTCATGCCCACGACGCCGGCTTTTGCCGCGCTGTAATTTGACTGGCCGAAGTTCCCGCGCCAAGCCGAAGACGAGATATTCACGATTTTGCCGTACTTCTTTTCCACCATCACTCTTGCACAAGCCTGACCGCAAAGGAACACGCCCTTGAGATTCACCGCAATGACGGCGTCGAAATTCTCCTCCGTCATTTTGAGCAGCGTCTGGTCCCTCACGATTCCGGCGTTGTTGACCAAGATGTCGATCGTCCCAAAACGTCTTACGGTTTCATCGACCATCCGCAGTACTTCTTGCGGCTTGGAGATATTGGCTGTCACGGTGATGCCCTCGGCACCCCGTTTCTGAATATTTCCGAGCGTCGTTTTCAGATTGGGTTCGTCCAGGTCGACCAAGGCCAGCCTGGCTCCGTCTTCCGAAAACCTCTCGGCGATGGCCCGGCCGATCCCCCGGCCGGCGCCTGTAATAACTGCAACTTTTCCTTTTATTGGGGTCATAACGGCTCCTAAATCGTCAGTTGAAACATGAGGTCAATAAAATGATCGTTGATTTGGTTGCCCGGGGCGGTTTCTTGGCCTTTCCACGTATACTGGAGCTGAGCTTTGTAACGGTGGTCGCCCGAGAAGTAAAGATTTGACGCGGCCGCGGCTTCCAGAACGAGATCGTCCAAGACCCCCAAGTCCGGATCCAGCCATCCGAAACGGGTTGCCAGTTCCCATTTGTTCGGCATGAGAAAAATCCCCGGTTGTATGTAAAAGCCATACGAATTAACGTCCCGCCCGACCGACCTGTTCAGCCATCGGTAGAAGAATTCACCTTGAATTGATTTGCCCGCCGATTTCCAAACGACTTCTCCTTGTGCGCTGTAGACAGGGGCGTCGGGGTCGTCGACGATACCATCCCCCCCGAAGTCGACATCCCGGCCGTCGTCATAAACAAATCCCGAAGCGAACTCGAGCTTGTGGCCTTCCGTCATTTCGACGTCTCCCTCGGAATATCCAGCACTGCCCCAAGGCATCAGCATGATGCGGGCAAGGTAAAGATGGCCCTTTGCACCTCCGGAGGCGTCGTTCGAAACATTCGGATTGGATGTTGAAAACGCTGCCGGTTCCAAGGTGCTCCCGCCGTTAAAAATGCCGAACGTATAGCTGAACGTGTCCTTGTCGCCGTTAAGCGTCACTCCCCGGTCTCTGCCGAGTGAAAAGAAACGCGCGGGGATCGAGCGATCCACAAATTCAAAGTTGCCGGAGTACGTCATCCACTGGCGTCCGAACGGTGTCTTGAACTGACCGAGCTTCAGACTCGTCGAATCCCATATCAGACGGACAAAAAAATCTTCCAGCCGAAAACCGCCGTCTTCCGATTCCGGCGCAGGGCCCGTTTCAAACAGGCGTGTGTTCGATGCGGAGCCCGCCTGAATGTAATACTGAACGGCCGGCCCAAAGGCGTTGCCGCCGAGATAAAGTTTGGCGTGAGCGAGATCGAAGGAGCTGAAATTATCGGACGTGTCGAGGAGGCCGTACGTGTAACCGAAGTTCAAACGTCCTCCGATCTTGATGGAGAAACGGTTGTCGGTGGTGGAGATATAAAATCCGTCGCGATACCCTACACGGACATTCGGGATGTCTTCGGCCGACCAGGCGAATGAGCAAATTGTTGAGCAAAAGAAGACAATGAGGAAATCGGTGAGTCGCCGCATAGACAACGTTCGGTGCTTACGTTAGAGGTGAGGGGATGTCAAACCGCCATGCTCGTTCCTGCGCGTGGACTTGGGTGTCCCCGTCGGGCCACCCAAATGTATTTCTGATTCATTTGGTTTTTGGTTTAATATTTTTTTCACTCTTTTCCCCAAGTGTTTTGCGGGCGCAAGATCGAGCGGGATCGGTAGGCGTGTCGATCATGGCGCCGGTGGAAGTCGATCCGAATTCCGGGACGAGAGGCCTCATTTACGGAATTGATATTGGGGCCTCCTTTGCCGATCAATGGGCGGGGGTCATTTCTTGGGATTTCGGCGTCAAGACCACCGAACGGATTGGATTTGGCGTGGGAATGCAATATTTTTTCACCGAACGACGGGAACTCAAGCCCTATGCTTCGTCGAGGTTTCTCTATGTCCTGGATCCGGAGAACGCGGTCGGTTGGCGGTTTAATGTGGGCGTGGAATGGGATCTTGTCCGCATGACGAAACAAAATAACCTACGACTGTACGCGGAGTCGGGCGCGTCCCAAATTTTTCCGGACGTCACGCCGACGACCTGGTTCGTCGAAATGATCCGAGCCGGCTTAGCTTGGAACTTCTAGAGTCCGTCTGTTAGTGCGCTTCGGCCCAATTCGCGCCGGCGCCTACGTCTACCACGATCGGCACGCACAGCTCGATCGCCCGTTCCATCGCCTCTTTGACCATGGCCGTAACGGACTGCAATTCGTCCTCCGGAGATTCAAAGACCAACTCGTCGTGCACCTGAAGGAGCATCCGGGTCCTGAACTTTTTCCGTTCCAGAGTTCGTGCAATTCGAACCATGGCGACTTTGATGAGATCGGCGGCGCTTCCTTGGATGGGGGTGTTGACGGCGATCCGCTCGGCGTTGGACACCAGTCGCGGATTGTTGCTGGAGATTTCCGGAATGTTGCGTCTTCTTCCCAGGAGAGTGGTGACATAGCCTTTTTTCCGGGCATCCTCCATCATGGAGTCGAGAAACGATTTAACATTTCGATACTTCGCGAAATACGCCTCGATGAAAGCCTTGGCCTCGTCCATGGAAATGCCGGTTTCTCGAGCCAAACGCTGAGGGCCCATCCCATAAATAATGCCGAAATTGATGGCCTTCGCCCGTCCGCGAAGCTCGGAAGTCACCTGATCGGCGGGCACGCAAAAGACCAGGGCGGCGGTTCGCCGGTGAATGTCCTCATTGCGCTTGAACGTCTCAATGAGAGTTTTATCTCCCGAAAGATGAGCGAGGATGCGAAGCTCGATCTGAGAGTAATCGGCGGAGAGCAATTTCCAGCCATTTTCGCCGGGAATGAACGCCTTCCGAATTTCCTTTCCGAGGTCGGTTCGGATCGGAATGTTTTGTAGGTTCGGATCCGAACTCGAAAGGCGCCCCGTGGCCGTGACGGTTTGGTTGAATGACGTGTGAATTCGGCCTGTTTTTGGATGAACGAGCAACGGAAGGTTTTCGGTATAGGTCGACTGCAGTTTGGACAGGTTCCGGTATTCCAGAAGGAGGGCCACGATCGGATGTCCGGCATACGTTTCGAGCGTATCTTGGTCCGTCGCGTATCCGGTTTTGGTTTTTTTGATTCGCTTGATCCCGACGGTCTCTTGGATTTTCAGTCTTTCGAAGAGAAGCGGACCGAGCTGTTTTGGGGAATTGATATTAAACGTCTCCCCGGCCATGGCGTAAATTTTTTCCGTAAGCTCCGTTAAACGCCCGGCGATCTTTTTGGATAACGTCTTTAGAAGGGTCACATCGACGGCCACGCCGGTGCGCTCCATATCTCCGAGGACGGCCGCCAGAGGGAGTTCTACGTCCTCGTAGAGTCGAACAAGATCTTGGGATTGAAGTCGCGGGTAGAATTTTTCGTGCAAACGCCAGGTGACGTCGGCGTCTTCGCAGGCATAGTGGGAAAGCCGGTCCAGATCGACCTCGGCCATGGAGATCTGCCGGCTCCCTTTTCCGATCAGCTCTTGCGTTCGGATCTTCTCGATTCCGAGATGTTTCAGCGCCAGCGCGTCCAAACCGTGCTCGCCGCCGGGGTCCAGGAGATAGGACTCCAGCATGGTGTCGAAGGCGATCCCTCGCAGGCGCACGCCCGCGTTTTTGAGGACGGTGCGGTCGTACTTGATGTTCTGGCCGCCTTTGGGGCTCCGTTCGTCCTCCAGGATCGGCCGGAGCGTTTCGAGAATTTCGCCGCGGCTCAGTTCATTCGAGTGGAGAGGGACAAAGTAAGCCGATTTTGTTTGAAACGAGAACGAAAGGCCGATCGGCTCGGCGTCCGCGGGATGCAGGCCGGTCGTTTCGGTATCCACGGCGAACGACCGGGCCTTTTTCAAATCTTCGATGAATTGGAGGAACTTCGCTCTTGTGTTGATCAGAATATATTTTTCTTTCGAAGTGTCTGTCCGCTCGCCGCCGTGGCCCGCCAGCGTGCCGATCAGGGAATGAAAATCGAGTTCGTCATAGAGAGCTTGAAGCCGCGGCACGTCGAATCCGTTTGGGCGGAGTTCTTCCACGCCGAGAGGAACCGGGACATCCGTGTGAATCGTTACAAGGCGTTTGCTCAGTTCGGCCAGGGCGCGGTGTTCTTTCAGTGTCGTTTGTAACGAAGCGGGTTCGACTTCGTCGACGTGTCGGTACAGGTTTTCAAGGGACCCGAATTGTTGAACCAATTTGGAGGCCGTTTTTTCACCGACACCCGGGACGCCAGGGACGTTGTCGGAACTGTCACCCATTAAGGCGAGGAGATCGGTGACGTGCCGATCCGGAATCCCCCATTTCTTTTGGGCGGCTCCCTCATCGAGAATCTCGCTCTCTTCGCCTTTCTTCGTTTGGTAAAGGTGGGTTCGCGGGCCCAAGAGTTGATAGAAATCCTTGTCCCCGCTGACCATGAATGTGTCGATCTCTTTTGTTTCCGCTCTTCGGACAAGCGTGCCGATGATGTCATCCGCTTCGAACGTCGGGACCGCGATGAACGGAATCCGCATCGCCTCGGAAATTTTCCGAATGTAGGGGATCTGGTCGGCCATTTCATCCGGCATCTTCTCGCGCGTCGCTTTGTAATCGGGGAACTCATGGTGGCGAAACGTCTTTTCCGGCGAATCGAAAATCACCGCCATGAGATCGGGGCGCTCTTTCTCGAGAAGACGAAGGAGCGTCGTCGTAAAACCGAAAAGAGCGCCCGTATGGAGACCCTTCCGGTTCATCAAGGGGCGGGCGGAAAAAGCGAAATGGCTTCGATACGCCAGTGCCGCCCCGTCGATGAGAAAGAGTCTAATCATTTCAATTTCTTACCACGACCCTCGCAAGCCTACAAAGCCGGCGGATCAAACAGGGTGGATCTTGACCCAGATCAGGAAAACATTTAATATAATCGAGTAGTTAGATAGCGACACCCGCGGCGACAACCGCCTCGCGAACAAGGGGTCGCAAATGTTCTCAATACATTGATGGATCAACCACAGGCCGAAAATCGGACCGACGTGCGGCCTGAAGAACCCTCTTCTAGACCGTCGTGGCGTGTCTATTTTAAGTATCGAAGCGTACAGCTCGTTCTGGCGCTCGTGTGCCTGTGCATCGGCGTCTATGTCTATTTCGCCCACTCCCGTCGGGCGGACATCGACCGGCAAGGGGAGGTCATCGCGAAATTGACCTTCCTGCGGGATCGGGTCGAAGTTCGGTACGCGGGCGAATTTACCTGGCGGAAAAGCGTGCCCGATCTTCCCCTCATGAACGAGGATGCCGTCAAGACATACGAGGATTCGGGTGCCATGGTGGAATTCGGCCCCCAGTCCTTTCTTAAAGTCGGGGAAGATTCTCTCGTCATCATCCGAAAAGCGCCGGGAGAGGGGGAAGAGTTCATCGAGGTGCGGCAGGGAGAGATCGAGGGGACTTCGAATCGCCCGCTTACGGTGAAAATGGCCGACAAGGAGACCCGATTCACGCCGGGAGAAGCGGGTGTCGGTCGGTTTGAGATTGCCCTTCAATCCGGCGGGAACGGCGAGTTGAGGCTTCTGGAAGGGAAATCTGAAATCAAAGTGGGCGAGGCGAAAACGGAACTTAAACAGGGAGAGGTCGCCACGCTCAAGGAAGGCCAGATCGCCGGTATGACCGTGATCAAGCCGCCAAATGTCGAGGGTCCCGTCGACCGGACGACGATTGAGATCAATCCGGAAACGGGTGCAGCGCCGCTTCACCTCGCGTTCGAGGATCCAAACAAAGAATACCGTATCGAGATTTCTCAAGATCCCCGATTCACCCGCACCGTAATTGCGGACCAGGTAAAGGGCGGAAGTTTCGAAGCCAAGAACCTGGGAGAGGGCACGTACTATTGGCGCGTGGCGGAAGTGAATCCGGACGGTTCTCGGAGCGTCTACACACCGGCCAACCGAATCAGTCTGGAGTTGCCGCGAGGCGGCGAGTCTTTCCCACCCGACCTTCGCTCGGCACCCCCGTCCATGGCCGTGATCGACGGAGGAGATCGAATTCGAATCGTCCGGAGCGGCCGAGAAATTGCCGTTGCGGACGCCGGGGGGATTCTGCCGGGGGATCATGTGGGGGGCGTGGGGGGAGGGGAGACCGTCTTTCGAGTCTCTGAAAACGAACAAATTCGATTGATGGAAGAATCTCAGGTCGTGGTGAACGACCTGCGTCGTGACGCCAAGGGGGGAATCGGGTCCAAACTTCAGCTGGAAAAGGGGAGCATTCTTCTGCGTTTGCAACGAAAAGAAGGTCAGCCTCGGGCGCAGCAGGAGATTCTGGTTGACGGCCGAAAATATCTGTTTTCCACGGACAAGATAGACGGTTCGAGTGCCGAGATTCTTTTGACACGGGACGAAAAGGGGAGCGTACAGGCACGGGTGCTGAGCGGATCGGTCTTGGCCAAGATTGGAAACGACGACGTGCGGTTGGAGGCAATGAAGACCGCCACGATTACACGGGAAGGCCAGCTATCGGCGAAAAAGGCCGAGGAGCCCGTAGATCTCGTGCTTCATGAAGGAATGGCATCCAATGTTTTTTATTCCCCGGGTCTCACGTTGATCGCGATGGAGTGGGCGGATCGGGGAGGGAAAAGCACGTTTCAATGTGCGCGGGACGATTCGTTTCGGAAGCTGGTCAGCGAACAGCAGGTCACCGGGGGGCGCGCGGTGATGGCGGTGCCCGGCGCAGGCGTTTTCTTCTGGCGCCACATTTCGGCGGGGCAAGCTTCTCCGCCGACCCAGATCGGATTCTTTCCGGGCCACGATTCTCGCGCCGGCGCGTTCAAGAGTGTGGTTCGCCCGAACATCCAGAACGTCGTGTTCGGATCGCAACCGCCGGTACTGACGTTTGAATGGAAAGGGTCGCCGGGTATCGCGCGATACCGGTTCGAAATGTACCGAGACCACGACGGCAAACAAAAACTGTTCGAAAAAGAAGTCGTGCGGACCACGTCCGTAGGCTTCTTCGCCGATTTTCTCGGCGAAGGGGATTATTATTGGCGCGTTTTCTCCTTGGATTACAAGGCGCACGTCGTCGACGAGGGGAAAATGTTCCATGTCCGGCTCGATCGGAATCCTTTGGCCCCCACCGTCGACATCGCGTACCCGGAAGAGACGCAGACGACCTCGGACCGGATCCTCGTGGCTCGAGGAATGCTCTTGTCGGACGGAGAACTGTCGATCAACGGCCAGACTCTCCGAAAAGGGAGCGCGGGGCCGTTTACCGTTCGGCTCGACCTTCAAGATGGGACGAACTCATTGGTCTTTAAGGAAACCCGGGAAGGGCAGAAGGTTTCTTACTATCTTCGTAAAGTCGTTCTGGAAACCGGAAAGAGGTCGGCTCAGTGAAGCCGCAAAAGAAATTCAATCTTGTTCTGATCGGCGGATTGTTTTGGGCCGGCACCGGATCCGCCGTCGCCCAGGAAAATGCGGTCGTGACCGAAGACACTTTTGCGGCCGAGGTCGTTCAGACGCTCCCGTTTGAAAACGATCCTTCCGTAGATCTGAAGCGGGAATTCGATTTGCTGCTCCACCTTCTTCACCAGCGAAATTCCTTTATGCTTCTGCCGACGTCATTTTCGAAGCGCCTTCAGGGAAATACGAAAGAGGATTCCGGTCCGGGGCGGCAGAAAGGAACGGTGAAGGCGACGGATGGCGCGACATCGCTTGTGTTCCACGTACCGGTATCGGCGAAAGGACCTTACGAAATGAAGGGGACCCATTCGGGTCAGGCGCAATACTGGACGATACAGGGAGAGCCGACCTTTTTTGTGGAAGGCGCCGATGATTCCAAACCGATCCGAATCGAAGGTTCCGCAGCCGCCGGAGGACTGAAACGGTTCACGATCTCTCTCCCCGAAGGGGCCCGTCTCGGTCCCATTGCCATGCAGACGTCGAGCGGCCGATCGATGCTCCCGCCGGAAGGTTTGGAACGCGGACGTGTGCTTACCGAGCGTACCATGCTGGAAGTGTTCGCCCGTATCCTTGGAAAATTGGGCCGGCTTCCGAAGAAGTCCGGAGTTCAACCGTTGGCCGTGCGTGCCGCAACGCCCCAAGCGCGACTGAGTATTGCCCCGCACACGTATCGATTCGATGTTCCCCGCGCGGGGTGCTATGCCTTTCACTTAGAAGGTCGCGGCTCCTTGTTCAAACCCAAACTCGACGGCCAAGAGATCGGTTCACTCGTTCCGGGCGCGCCGGCGCCGGAGGGTGAAGAGGGCGGGAAAGCCGTTTTCTTGACACTCGAGGCCGGAGAACACGAATTCAACATCCCTGCCGGGTCGGCCGAAGAACCGACTCTAATCATCGAAGAATTGGAAGAAGGAAGAGACGCGTACAAGAAGCTGATGGCGGATATTGGATTTGAGGCGGAAAATCTGGAAACGCCGGTGACTCAAGGCCGGCTGCGCCGCGCGCTTGTTATTCTCGGAAGCCTGTTGCGGCCGCGCGTAGCTTCGGAGGACCGGATTTGGATTTTGTCGGAGGAGGAGCAGGCGAAGCAAATGGAGGCTTATCGATCCTATTGGAGCGTGCATTTCCCTTCGGTTCGACCGCCTGTCAGTCCGGTGCTGCCGCAAGGAAATTAAATCATGCGAAAACCGCCGATGAATACAATCCTCCCAGCGATTTTCTTGTGCGCGGGAGTTGTGCTCACGTCGTCCTGTGCGAAAACGATCCAGATTGAAACTCGGGCACCGGCCGCCTCTTCGAAAGGAATACAGAAAATCGCCGTGTTTCCGCTGACGAATTACTCCACTACAAAAGACGCCGGCAAGATTGTGGGTTCCATGTTGGCCGGTGATTGGAAGGGGCGAAATCCCGGTCAAGAAGTCGTCGATGTGGAGACGGCGGCCCGTTTCTTGGGCGAGAAACATGTCCGGGTGCCGGAGACGATCGATCGTGTCAAAGCCGTTGAATTGGGGTCGATTTTGGGAGTCGATGCCATATTGGCCGGGAGCGTTTTGGAATATGGAACGGTCTCGCGAGCTCGCCGCAAGGTCATCGTCCAAGAACCCGTCATCGGCATTGAAGTCATCCTCGTACGCGTGAAAGATGGTCTGGTCTTGTGGAACGGCTTTCATGCCCGCACCAGCGACAGCCTGACCGTCCCTTCACGGGACACGCCCGAAAGCGTCGCCGCCCAAGCCGTGTCGGAACTGGTCGGGAACTATCTGTCGAGGGACACGAATGCAAAAGATTGACGGCCGGTTTCGGTGCCTGATCGCCGGAATATTGATTTTGGGTGGATGTGCGAAACTATCGACGCCGGGCACAACGGCGCCGAACGCAGCCGAAACACTCAAACAGATCAAGTGTGTGGCCGTCGTCCCTTTTGACAATCGCACCTCCGACAAAGCCGCCGGAGATGTCATGGCAAGACTCGTCAGCATGGCCGGAATGTCTTCGGGTCGGTTTCGTGCCATGGATTCGGGAAGTGTGACCACCTATCTCGGGTTCCAGAACGTCCAAATCGCTTCCGTCACCGATGCGCGATTCGCCGCAAATTTGGGAAAACTGCTCGACGTGGACGCGGTCCTTATGGGCAGCGTTGAGGAATACGGTTATCGGAATGCGGGCGGACGGTCGGTATCCGAACCGGCGGTGGCGATGTCCGCCCGGCTTGTCGCCGTGGGGACCGCCGAGGTGGTGTGGA